>NZ_KZ454899.1:0-45803 GCF_002792415.1 Marinomonas sp. BSi20584 | reverse complement strand
TAAGGATCTACAGATTTTGTGCAACCCTTTTCGACATTTTCTTTCAATTTATTTTAAATAAAAGCGCATTCGTTCATAAAACCGTCAAAAACCACTCTTTTTGGTCATAAAGCAACCGCCCCAAGAAAATTCAAACGTAATTAATCTATCAATTCAGGCATAACCACAGGAACTGCACACACAACTTTCATCTCTTGAGAATCGATTGCAACCTGATAGGCAATTACCTCAACCCCTCTCCCGACCACTTCAACAAAAGCCTGCGCATACCTTTTATCGATGTGAGTTGCAGGCGTAACAGAATCAATCCCTGTGTGACTCACACAGAAGAACATTACTGCTCGATGACCCTCTTCGACCATCTTCGCCAACTCATATAGATGCTTACGCCCACGATCCGTCACTGCATCAGGAAAATACCCCAAACCATCTTCTTCTAATAAAGTGACACTCTTCACTTCAACATAGCACTTACGACCATCATTACCTGTAAGCAACCAATCAATACGGCTTTTTTCACCGTATTTCACTTCCGCTTTTTGTTCAGGGTAGTCTGCAAGCTCTTTCACCACCCCATTGGAAATGGCTTCACCAACTAATTTGTTCGGATAGCCAGTATTGATACAAGCCAAATACTTATTATCAACCTCAACTAACTCCCATGTATAAGTAAGCTTACGCTTCGGGTTATCGCTTTTAGATAACCACACACGAGCACCATCTTGTTGGCAGCGTTTCATTGATCCTGTATTTGGACAATGAGCAACAACGACCTCACCATTCGGCAATTCGATATCCGATAAAAAGCGCTTATAACGCTTAAGCAATTTCCCCTCTATTAAGGGAGTTGGAAATTTCACAACAACACTCCAAAACTATTTTAATATTCCATACAAACAAAAACGGCCATCTTTACTATTAAAGAGAGCCGCTTTATCAAGCAATTACCCTAAAGCAAACCAACAAGAGACAACCCTAAACATACTAATTCTAGCCATCTTTAAGCTTGCCTCACTGAGCTGCTGATAAGCTACCTTTCAAATAAATCAGTTCGAACTTGTAAACTTATGAAAAGAGCAGCAAGCAACATAATACTAGCAGCAGTAATAAAAACCCCCATCACACCATTCAGTCCAAAAATAAGCCCCCCTATGGCAGCACCCAATGCAATAGATGACTGCACAGCGGCAACCACCATTCCTCCAGCTGTTTCAGCTTGATCAGGAACGACTCGCGCAACCCAGTTTGACCACGCAACAGGAACACCACCAAATGCCAACCCCCAAAAAGCAACTAACGCCATCACCCCCGCTTCTTGAACAGGAAGCAAGACAATACCGAATGCCGCTATACCTACCAGTGCAGGCATAATGATCAAAGTAGCACGCAAACTACGCTCCATTAATCCACCAGCTAACAACGTCCCAAAGAAATTGGCCACGCCGAATCCTAAAAGCATCAAAGACAAACCGTCTACACTAATATTTGAAACGCTCTCTAAGGCAGGGCGAATATAGGTGAACAAGGCGTACTGACCTGTGTGAGCTAATACACACCCTAGCATTCCCATCGAGATACCCGGACGACCTAATAACTCTAGCACCGATTCACTCCGAACGATTTTACGCGGAGCCATACTCGGTAATGTGAAAAGCTGAAAGATTAGCGTTAACACCCCCACCGCAGCTGCGGCTAGGAAAGCACTCCGCCAACCATATAGTCCTCCTAGATAACTACCAAGAGGAACAGAAACCACAGTCCCAACAGCTATACCGCTGAAGATGATAGAAAGAGCACGGGGAACAAGTTTGGCTGGAACTAAGCGCATAGCAACAGCGGCCGCCATACACCAGAATCCTCCAAGAGCAAATCCTAGCAAGACACGCATTACAAGTAGGAACACTAGATTGGTAGATAAGGCTACCAGTAAATTAGAGGCTATCATCAATACAGTAAAGCCTAATAATACTACTCGCCTATCTAAACTGCGGGTTGGGCGTGGCACTAACAAACCAGCAAACAGAGCAACAACAGCGGTCACTGTAACAGCTTGACCTGCTAGTGCTTCTGAAACACTAAGATCAGATGCCATTGGTGTAAGCAGACTGGCAGGAAGATACTCAGCGGTCAACAAGCCAAACACCCCCATCGCCAAGGAAAATACCGCCATCCATGCTGGACTTGATGGCACTTCGTCAGCCATTCGCGTTGGCGCAGACTCCACCATTTCATTATTCATTTCAAGACTCCTAGACATTAAAAAAACACCTCGAGAGTCTAGAGTTAAAAAATCGGATGATCTATGATTGATAACACCTAATTTTTGACTGAAACCCCTAAATGAAAGAAAATAAACAATTTGCTATATCCTCTGAACTCATCAGCGAACTATTAACTGGCATGCGTTTGCGCGGCGTTCAATACCGTCGCATTCAGACTGGACCTACTTTTGGCTTAGCATTTAATTCAAAACAGGGGCATGCTTACTTTCACTATGTGGCTGTGGGCACAGCTTTACTCAGAACAAATGAAGGCACGCAACACGAACTATCGGCAGGCAGTGCTGTGTTCATACCTCAAGGGCTGGAGCATCAACTAATATCGAGCATACAAATCTCAAGCCAAGAGATCGGCGAGTTTACCTCTGCCCCATTAGGAGATGCCGTTAGTGGTGTAGATACATGCCCAAGCACCCACTCGACACCAAGCGCTATCATTTTCTACGGCTGTATGGAATTCGATCTAGGTGGCATGTATGAGCTCAGAAAACTCATGCCTGACGTGATGGTGGCAGATACACGTGGACAAAAATATCCAGACTTAGTGGGAATATTAGACGCTATGAAACGAGAAATTTGCTCTGGACGTATAGGCTTCGCTGGAATACTCGCCAGATTAGCCGAAGTGGGGGCATCAATGATCGTACGCGGGTGGGTTGAAAATGGCAGTGAGAATGCTTCAGGCCTTATCTGTGCACTACGCGACCCACGTCTCGCCCCTGCAATATTAGCACTACATCGCCAACCGGGTAGACAATGGACTGTTTCAGCGTTAGCAGCTGAGTCTCATATTTCACGATCGATCTTTGCACAACGATTCCAAGACACAATTGGCGTCCCACCGTTGCGCTACGCAACAACTCTACGAATGCACCTTGCCCACCAATGGTTAACTCGTGAAAAGATCTCCATCGACGTTGTAGCTCAACGTCTAGGCTATACTTCCCAAGCTGCTTTTAGTCGAGCTTTCAAACGCATTAATGGACACCCACCAGGCGCTAGTCGACATTTATCCGTATAAATTAAATAAAATCTGCAAATCCTCCACCTACTAACATAGTGACCTCTTAAACTATTAAAATCGTTACTCATACGGATCATAAAAAGTAAAAACGTCCCTACTATTTATCAACTATGGGCCTTATAAGACCTAGCAACAAAGCTAGCCATCTCCTCATTCCGTTTCTTTTTTCTTCTAGGCGTAGTCGAGACACCAAACGTATGCTTATTTGGAGAGCGAGCTTACCGCTCAAGCGCAGGCTTGACCGTTAGATAACAAAAAGCCCGCTAGAAAGCGGGCTTAGGAGAGTTTATTGCTGTTCAGTGCAAGGTGTTACCTAACGCTGAATCATTCCCACTCAATCGTCGCAGGTGGCTTAGACGATACATCGTAAGTCACGCGAGAGATGTGTTCGATTTCGTTGATAATGCGACCAGAAACTGTTTCTAGCAATTCGTAAGGAAGGTGAGCCCAACGAGCTGTCATGAAGTCGATGGTTTCAACGGCACGAAGCGCAACCACGTATTCGTAACGACGACCATCACCCACTACGCCAACAGATTTGACTGGCAAAAAGACAGCGAAAGCTTGGCTTGTTTTATCGTACCAACCAGAGCGACGTAACTCTTCAATGAAGATAGCATCCGCACGACGAAGAATGTCTGCGTATTCTTTTTTCACTTCACCCAAGATACGAACACCAAGACCTGGCCCTGGGAACGGATGACGGTAAACCATGTCGTAAGGAAGACCTAGCTCTAGACCTAACTTACGCACTTCGTCTTTAAACAATTCACGAAGTGGCTCAACCAACTCCATTTTCATATCATCAGGTAGACCACCAACATTGTGGTGGGACTTGATAACATGAGCCTTGCCAGTTTTTGAAGCCGCAGATTCGATTACGTCAGGGTAAATCGTGCCCTGAGCAAGGAAATCAATGCCATCTAATTTAGAAGACTCTTCATCGAAGATCTCGATAAAGGTATTACCAATAACCTTACGTTTTTTCTCAGGATCCGCTTCGCCAGCAAGCTTGCCAAGGAACAAATCTTCCGCATCAACACGGATCACTTTTACGCCCATGTTGTCTGCGAACATTTTCATCACTTGATCGCCTTCGTTCAAACGAAGTAAACCATTGTCTACGAACACACAAGTCAATTGATCGCCAATCGCTTTATGAAGCAAAGCAGCAACGACAGACGAATCCACACCACCAGACAAGGCTAACAATACTTTACGATCACCAACTTGCTCTTGCATACGCTCGATAGCGTCTTGCGCAATGTTCGCAGGGGTCCACAAAGTGTCACAACCACAAATATCCACGATAAAACGGGATAAAATACGGCCACCCTGTAGCGTATGAGTTACTTCTGGGTGAAATTGCACACCGTAAAATTTCTTCGCTTCATTCGCCATCGCCGCGATTGGGCAGCTGTCAGTCGACGCCATCAAGGCGAAATCTTCTGGCATGGCAATAACTTTATCACCGTGACTCATCCAAACATCAAGCAAAGCAACACCATTATTGGCGATATGATCTTGAATACCGTCAAACAACGAAGGACCTTTATGCTTGCGAATTTGTGCGTAACCAAACTCACGAATTTCAGAACCTTGAACTTTACCGCCCAACTGCTCTGCCATAGTCTGCATGCCGTAACAAATACCAAATACCGGCACGCCCAATGTAAATACTGCTTCTGGAGCACGAGGGGAACCTGGCTCAGGAACGGATTCAGGACCACCAGCAAGGATGATACCTTTTGGATTGAAGTCGATAACTTCTTGATTTTCCATATCAAAAGCACGAACTTCACAGTAAACACCGATTTCACGAACGCGACGCGCAATCAGCTGAGTATACTGAGAACCGAAATCAAGAATAAGAATTTTATGAGCGTGGATATCTTGCGACATTATTAGCCATTCCTTTCACTCTACTTAAGAGACAAATCTTTTCGTAGAAGTAATCAATAAATAGTAAGAGCAATAAATAAAGATGGGGCGTGTTGTACGCCCCATCTCAGTGTCAAATTATCTCGCGATTAACCGACGTGATAATTTGGCGCTTCTTTCGTAATAGTCACATCATGAACGTGACTTTCACGCATACCAGCACCCGTAATCTGAGAGAACTGAGTCTTAGTACGCATAGTTTCAATATCAGGTGATCCAGTGTAGCCCATAGAAGAACGAACACCACCCATCAACTGATGAACAACGGCTGCCATTGGGCCTTTTGATGGCACACGACCTTCAATACCTTCTGGAACCAATTTTTCAACACTGCTTGAATCTTGGAAGTAGCGATCGCTTGACCCCTGAGATTGAGACATCGCACCTAGCGAGCCCATGCCACGGTAAGCTTTAAATGAACGACCTTGGAAAAGTACCACTTCACCCGGCGCTTCATCCGTACCTGCAAGCAAGCCACCAACCATGATAACGCTCGCACCAGCTGCAATAGCTTTACTGATATCACCAGAAAAACGCACACCGCCGTCAGCGATAACGGGAATGCCACGAGCATTCATTACTTCAGCAACATTTGCCACCGCACTGATTTGTGGAACGCCCACACCAGCAACGATACGAGTTGTACAAATAGAACCTGGGCCGATACCTACTTTCACGCCATCAGCGCCTGCATCAGCAAGGGCAATCGCCGCATCCGCTGTCGCGATATTACCGCCGATAACTTGAATATGAGGGAAGTTTTCTTTTACCCAACGAACGCGATCAATAACGCCTTTAGAATGACCGTGAGCTGTATCAACAACAATGATATCAACACCAGCATCAGACAAAGCTTTTACTCGATCGCCAGTATCCGCGCCAGTACCAACAGCGGCACCAACACGTAAACGACCTTGATCATCTTTACATGCATTCGGGTAAGTCGTGGCTTTATTAAAATCGGTTACAGTAACCATGCCACGCAATTCAAATTGCTCATTCACAATCAACACTTTCTCAATGCGATTTTCATGTAGCAATTTGCGAATAGAACCAGATGATGCACCTTCAAGCGCTGTAACAAGGCGATCTTTTGGAGTCATAATGTCAGAGACTTTTTTATCGTAGTCTTTAACAAAGCGCACATCTCGACTTGTTACGATACCAACCAAATCAGAACCTTTAACAACAGGTACACTTGAGATGCTATTCGCGGCCGTCAAATCCATTAGCTCTTTAACGCTGGCTTCAGGATTGATGGTAACAAGATCACGAACAATGCCGCTTTCGAATTTTTTAACACGACGCACTTCACGAGCTTGTTCTTCAATGGTCAAGTTTTTGTGCACAATGCCTATGCCACCTTCTTGAGCCAGAGCAATCGCCATGCGATGTTCAGTAACGGTATCCATCGCTGAAGACGTAAGCGGAATATTTAACTCAATATCTTTAGTGATTTTCGTTTTGAGGCTAACATCCTTAGGAAGAACTTCGGAATAGCCGGGGATAAGCAATACGTCGTCAAACGTTAAAGCTTCTTGCACGATTCGTAACATAATGGGGAGTTTCCAATGCCAACAAGGGTGTTAAGATGGCAAGTAATTCTACTCCAATAGTTGCATTCGGTAAATCAAAACCACGAGAGATTGATGAAAAAATTTACAACTTCTGTGTCACAAGAAACGGCTTTTACCGTATCGCAGCTAAATAGACAGATACAACAACTACTTGAAGCCAGTTTACCGTGGATTCTTGTAGAAGGAGAAATATCCAATCTAGCCAAACCGAGTTCAGGACATTGGTATTTTTCTCTTAAAGATGACAAGGCACAAATTCGCTGCGCCATGTTTAAAGGCAAGAACGCGGCTGTACGCTTCAAACCCAAAGATGGTGATATGGTTCGTTTGCGTGCTCGCGTCACTTTTTATGGCCCAAGAGGCGACTGCCAACTCAGCGTCGAAGGCATGGAATCCGCTGGCGAAGGCGCATTACAACAAGCGTTTGAGCGACTAAAAAACAACTTACAAGCCGAAGGCCTGTTCGCACCTGAACACAAAAAACCACTACCAACAAAACCAGAACGTATCGCCATTATCACTTCACCGGTCGGCGCTGCGGTTCGAGATATGATTATTGCCTTTCGTCGACGTTTTCCGTTAACCGAACTAACGATTCTACCCTCTTTGGTACAAGGCCAAGATGCCGCCAAGAACATCTTAAGACAATTACAGCGAGCCGATGGCAGCGGACACTTTGACGCGATTATTCTTGGTCGTGGCGGCGGCTCATTAGAAGATTTATGGAGTTTCAATGACGAAACATTGGCGCGAGCTATTTTCGCAGCCAATACACCTATTGTTTCTGCAGTGGGTCATGAAACAGACTTTACCATTTCTGACTTTGTCGCCGATGTTCGCGCAGCAACACCAACGGCTGCTGCCGAGCTTTTAAGCCCAGATCGCAATCAATTAATTCGACAAATCGAGCAGCAAGAGAAGCAACTCGTTCGACGCATGTCTCGCATTCTCGAACAATGCCAACAACAGCTCGACTTCATGACCAAACGTATTCGCCACCCAAAAGAGCGAATAGAGCAACAACAGAATCAACTTGAACAACTCAAACGCCGTTTGCAACAAAGCATGCAGCGCAAGGTGTTGGAGAAACAAGCCCAAACCGCGAATTTGGCCCATCGACTTGAAAGAAACAGCCCGACTCGCCGTATCGATCAGGACAGACAAAAGCTAAAAGACATCGACGCGCGACTTGCTCGTGCATTAAGCAACACCCTAACCAACAAGCAAACCGCCTTTGCTCGTATTATCGACAAACTGAACCTCGTCAGCCCCCTTAATACCTTAGCTAGAGGTTACGCCATTGCCTCCAAAGACAAGCAAGTGATTCGTTCCATTAAGGACGTTAAAAAAGGTGATGCTATTTCGGTAAGAGTTCAGGATGGCATCATTTCGTGTGATGTAACCGATCGTTAACAGCCCTAAACCAATCAAGTACGATAATGTATCGTGCTTGATTGTACAGCCAAAATATTGGCTTCCTTCTTATAAGAATCTAATGCCAACGCGAAGCATAAATCCCCAAAACTCCCTTTAAAAAAACGCCAACTATCCACCTTTGCCCCAAAACGGACGCTCTGAGCTTTCGAAAAAAAGCAAAGAAGTTTTAATAAATGAATAATTGTGCAAAATCTCATCATTCCCTAGTATCGATTGGAGAGTTACTAGCAAGATAAAAAATACAACGGAGCCACATTAAATGTCGGACACTTATAAGATGGAGAGCACTACAGCCTCCACAAAAAAACTAGCAGATAAAAAATTACTAAAGCTCATTGTTGCCTCCTCTATTGGCAACGCATTGGAATGGTTTGACTTAATCGTCTACGCCTTCTTTGCTCGTACTATTTCAAAATTGTTCTTCCCTACTGATAATGAAACGCTGTCACTTATGCTCGCGCTCTTCACTTTCGCGATGTCATATCTTATTCGCCCGATTGGCGCGATCGTTATCGGCAGCTACGCGGACAAAATCGGCCGCAAAGCTGCAATGCTACTAACGATTTGGCTAATGATGGCAGGAACCTTTTTGATTGCGGCAATGCCAACCTACGAAACCATCGGTTTACTAGCGCCGTTAGGGATTTTGCTCGCTCGACTGTTACAAGGTTTTTCTGCTGGCGGAGAGTTTGGTAGCGCCACTGCAATGCTGGTTGAACATCACCCAGAACGTAAAGGCTTTATCTCTAGCTTCATGTTTGCAAGCCAAGGGCTAAGCGGTTTATTAGGAGCAGGATTTGGCTTGTTGCTGACGACCACATTAACCACGGATCAGCTAGAAAGCTGGGGATGGCGCATTCCTTTCATCTTCGGTTTATTGATTGGTCCTGTGGGTTTATACATCCGCCGACACATTGAAGAGACGGGTGAATTTACCGCATCGAAAGAAGAGAAAGTGCCATTAGTAGAATTGTTTGCGAATAACAAACTCGGCATCCTGTTCAATATCGGCGCCATGATACTGTCTACATCAGTAACCTATTCAATTATTTTCATGCCAACTTATGCCACAAAATATCTAGGCTTAAGTAACTCCATTGGTTACGGCGGCACTCTAATCAGCTATACAGTGCTAATGTTATTAACACCATTTGTTGGGATTTTATCCGACCGTATTGGTCGCACTCGTTTAATGATCGCCGCAGGCGTACTTTTCTTCATTACGGTTTGGCCCGCCTTTTTCATATTGTCTCACCACCCAACATTAATCATGCTGGCCAGCGTTCTATTTTGGTTGAGCGTATTAAAATCCATGTATTTTGGTGGTTTGCCAGCACTGATGTCTGAAATGTTCCCTACTCGTGTTCGAGCTACGGGGATGGCGCTAAGCTACAACATCAGTACGACCTTGTTTGGTAGCTTCACTCCGTTCCTATTAGTCTGGACCATCAGCTCTACAGGTGATCAATTGGCTCCAAGTTATTACCTATTGCTGACCAGTTTGATCAGCTTGCTCGCCCTGTTTGGAATCCGTAGGCACTTCAAGATCAACTAATAAAAGAGCTTATATGACCATATCAAAACGCCGCTTTACGCGGCGTTTTTTTATCTTAAATTTTCATAAATGCCATCAAACTAAGAAGTTCACTCCCACTACAAATAGCAGCAAAGCAAATAGTCGTCTTAACATTATGGGATTCAAACGGTGTGCTAGTTGAGCACCAAAACGAGCAGAAAACATGCTCATCAAGGCGATACCTGCTAACGCAGGTAAATACACAAAACCGATACTGTTAGGTGGTAAATCTAAGTGATTCCAACCAATCACCATAAAGGAAATAGTGCCTGACAAAGCAATAGGTAATCCGCACGCCGCTGAGGTCGCTACCGCTTTTTTGATATCAATTCCCTTCCAAGATAAAAATGGCACCATCAAAGATCCACCACCAATGCCAAAGATTGCCGACACCCAACCAATGACTACGCCAGCCACAGACATCAGCGGTTTCGTTAAGCCTGAGCCTTGGCCTTTAGGGTGCCAATTCGCCGCCATTTGTAGTGACATCAGCAAGGAAAATACACCAATAATTTGCTGCAGATTCGCACCTGGGATATAAGACGCAGTCACGCCACCCAACGCGCTACCAAACAAAATCCCAGCGCTAAGCCAGATAACCATTCGCCATTCTACCGCGCCTTTTTTATGGTGCGCCATCACCGAATTAATCGATGTAAAGAAAATGGCACTGAGTGATGTTCCTACTGCAAGATGCGTCAAAATCTCAGTCGATATGCCTTGTAAGGTAAAACTAAATACCAGCACAGGCACAATAATCAGCCCACCGCCGATACCAAACAGTCCTGCCAATAGTCCAGAGCAGGAACCCAACACTAGGTACAAAAGAAAATCCATCATAGAGTTTATTCACAAAAAATTAGGTCATCATGGACCAATACAAAGAAAAACGGTGGCCTCATTGGGCCACCGTTTCAGACGTAAAAAAACCGCGCCATTATTCAGGCCAATGTTCACCTAAATCCCAAAGCAAACCAGCAGCAGCCAGAAGCCCTTGCTCCACTACGCTTTCAAGAAGATGCTCATCAGGCGCGTGCTGTTTACAGGATGGATAAGAATGTGGCATCCATACCGTAGGCAGCGCCAACACATCTGCGAAACAATGATTTGGAATAGTACCACCTAAATTAGGTAGAACGGTCACCGTTTGCTCTAACGAGGTTTCCATAGAACGCTTAACAAATCCAACCCAAGGATGAGTCGGGTCTAAACGCGTCGCACTGTAACCACCCTCAAAAATCACCTTAACATCACCTAAACCTTTCTCTTCTAAAAAGGTTGATAGGTTAGCAACCAGATTATGCCAGTCTGTTCCCGGCACAATACGCAAGTGACATACAGCTTCAGCAACATCAGGGATCGCACCAATAGGCTTTTGAATATCTCCTGCACCAAGAGCGATTACTTCGAGGGTATTACAACCAAACAATCGCTCGCCAGCGGTAAGCTCTTTCTCGCCCCATTGGTCATTCAATGTTGGATCACCAGCATAACCACCAACCGTTAATTCACGCATCATTTCAGCAGTCAAACCACTTGGCAAAGGCGCTCGTAAGCACTCAGCAGTGATTCGCCCATCGGCTGTCGTCAAGCTAGAAAGAGCATGTTGTAAGCGAGTCACTGGATTAGTGATAACTCCCCCCCAGTTGCCAGAATGGCGTACACCGTTGCCGGTTTCACAACGCAAGCGAAACTGGCAAACGCCACGAGAACCTAAAAAAATAGTCGGCGTTTGAGCATTTAATCTAGGACCATCAGATGCTAAAAACAAATCAGCTTTTAACGATTCTTTTTGCTCATGACAAAAAAGCTCTAACCCTTTAGAGCCAACTTCTTCACTCATTTCGAATAAGATTTTAACGTTGTAACCCAGCTTCCCCTCACGAGCGTTTAATACCGATTCTAGCGCTAGCAGGTTAATCGTGTGCTGCCCTTTGTTATCTGCGGTACCACGGCCAAAAATTTTCTCGCCAATCTGAGACAATTCCCAAGGATGAGTACCTTCTTGCCATAATTCAGCTTGCCCATTGGTGACATCACCATGACCATAAGTTAATAGTGTCGGTAAAGATTCATCTTCAATGCGTTTTGCAATTAATAACGGCGGGCAAGACGCCATCGGATTTGCAAATATCTCACATTCAAAACCCAGCTTAACTAACGTTGGCTGAATTTCATCGGTTAGATACTTCATTAGTTCAGCACTGGCGCTTGGGTTTTGACTTTCACTAGCAAACGCCACGCGACGCGTTAGAGTTTCGATAAACTGACCGTTTTTAATGGTCGAAACGGCCTGTTGTAAGGCTGCTTGACGGCCACTTTGACTCGTTGCTTGGGACATAATCTCTCCAAAATACGCGAATTTATTATGTCATTTAGCTTAAGATGTAATAAGCTTTACAACAATTATCAATTACACAATAAAACCTTCTATAAAATAGAAAGCTTATGAATGATATCTCGTTAAAATACTTTCATGCTGTTGCGAAAACAGGCTCTTTGTCTGCCGCTTCGGAAGAACTCCACGTCGCGGTTTCGGCTATCAGTCGACAAATAACCCAGTTAGAGGAAAAACTTCAGCTAACGTTGTTCGAACGCAAAGCCAGAGGCATGTCTCTAACACCAGCAGGCGATATTCTTTATACCTATTCGCTGCGTAATACGTTGGAATTTAAAAACGTGATGTCAGAAATGAAAGGCATCAGTAATATCCAGCAGCAATCTATCGCTCTGGCTTGCCCGGAAGGCATGGCTTGGGACTTTCTCCCGCATGTAATCGCAAAATTCCGCTTGGAATACCCAAGTGCTCGCTTTTCACTACAAGTTGTCGACTCAAGCAGAGCAACTCAACTGGTTAGAGAAGGCCGAGTAGATGCTGCGTTTACCTTCAATTTGCAACCTGAGCAAGGCGTTGAAGTGTCGCTGCAAGTGCCTTCTCCGATCGTCGCCTTATTATCCAAAAATCACCCGCTAGCCAGCCAGCAAGACATTAGCGTAAGGGATTTAACCGAATACCCTATTGCCACATCCGGATCAGGAACAACACTCAGTTACTTATTTGATATAGCTTGTCATATTGAAGGTGTACAAATCATCCCAGCCTTGTCTAGCGACTCTGCGGGTTCTATTTATACCTTTGCGAGCGAAAGTGAAAACGCTATCGCCCTTTGTGGGGAGTTAACGGTTGCGAGACGGGCAAAACGAGATGGTCTAGTTATACGGCCAATGCGCGAACCGTCGTTAGCTCAGCGCAGCCTGCAGGTGCAAATTATGTCGAGAAGAAAGCTCCCTGTTATCGTAAGGTATTTTCTAACTCACCTCACCGAGTCACTTAAAAACCAAGGCTAGCGCCACGCATAAGTAAATTGGAACCAAACCTAATAAACTAGGCTTGGTTCCAATCATTAGCTTGCATCACGTTACTTTGAACAGCTCTACTTTATCTTTCAAATGTCTCATTTCATCGCCAATGGCATTAGTTGCCGCTCGACTTTGATGGAACAATTCTACTGTCTGCTCACTTTGTGCAGCCAACATAGAGAGATGCTGGTTGATATCCTCAACGGAAGCATTCTGGATTCCGGCACGTTCAGCCACTTGCTCGTTCATATCAAACAATTGCTGCAAGAATGCATCAAGCGCGATGACTTTTTCCGATACCAATTTTTGACTGCCTAACGTCTGAATGCTTTTTTCACACGCCACGTCCATTTGTGAGGTGACTTGAGTCGATGCGGCTCGCAACTGCGAAATAATGCTTTGAATTTCATTAGTCGATTCACTCGTACGCTGGGAAAGCATGCGAACCTCATCAGATACAACGGCGAAACCTCGGCCATGTTCGCCAGCACGAGCGGCTTCTATGGCAGCATTTAGAGCTAATAAATTAGTTTGTTCTGATATGGAACTAATAACATTCAATACTGAAACAATCTTCTCAATATTTCCGTTTAGCTCAGTTAGGCTCGTTTTGCTTTGCATCATATCGACTTCTAAAGCTTCTAAGAAAACTAAGCTACTCTGAACTTCTTTGTTGGCTTGCTGAAGTTCGGCATTACTCAGATCCGACATTTCTCCCGCTCTTGTTGCCAAATCTTTTACCTGAGCACTTTGCTCAGTAATATCTTGAGTAGAAATAAAGATCTGCTCTACTGATTGTTTCTCAGCCTCAGAGGCCTGGGAAAGCTCGTCCACTTGCTGATTCAAGCCTTCAATCGCGCTATCAGTTGTCTTAACCGCATCATTCACGGTAATCAGAGAGCCTTTTAATGTCAGTAGTAAAGAGTTAATCGCATCGGCTAATGCACCGATTTCAGCCTTATCAGAGCTCTTAATTTGATAGTTGAGATCCAAATTATCCGATACATAACGAACATCCTTGCCAATAGCGACAATAGGACGAGTCAGAGAGCCAATCACGAAATGAAGAATGAGCAGAGAAATTAAAATAAAAACGATAGAGTAGAGAAACGCATTCTGTAGCTGCGTATAAATCGGCGCCATAATTTGCTGTTTCGGCACGGCTAGCATGATAAATCTATCTAACACTGGCACCCACAATGAGCCAAGGTAATAAACCTGCCCATTAATCGTTATATCATCAATGACAACGTCGGTTTTATTGCTAAGCAAGCTAGAAATATGGCTTTTATCGATTATCTCCATAAATGCAGAATCACCTTTTGCTTGAATCACGCCATCACTTGTTACCAACATGGCACGACCTTGCTGACCAACATTTAGCTTCTTAATCATATTAATAAGCTTATCAGCTTTAATCCCTAAACCCGCTACCGAAAAAGGTTTATTGGTATTCGGATCCATAGCATCACTACGATAGTTAATAAACAGCATTTGATGCTCGTACTGTAAATTCAGCTCATAATCGTGACCTGTGGCCAAAAAATTCGGATAGAACTCTTTGTACGGATAGTCTTTTAACAAGGTTTTAAAAAATGCTTTTTCATAACCAAAATATTCCAGCCCATTTTCACCATTTACAACATAAAAGGTCGAATCACTGCCCGCGATTTCCTTAACGGATTTCAATTTGTTTTCGATGAAAGAAAGCTGATTATCAGCTGCACCATTACGAACCCAATCTTCAACGAAGTTGTCGTTTGTCATGAGATGAGAGGCTGTAATTAAAGGGGTAATTTCTGTACTGATTTGCGAGGCTAGATTACTGAGATGGGTTGGTAAAACTTCTTTTTTTAACTGCTCTAGCTCTGTGTCCAGTGTGGAAAGAGCCTGAGTACTGACTGAGACAACTGTGCTGGCAACAAGCAACACAGCAAGAACAGAGAACATGCGACTTCTAATGGATAGACTTTGCCACTTCATAATAACATCCTTATTATTCTTTCTTATTGTAAATTTATCGTCAGATACTACACCGCAGTTAATGACAAAAACAAAACAATTTTCTTACTATAAATAACAAAGCTATTAATAATCGAAAACATTGATAGTCATCAAGAAAAACAAAATTCATCTTTGAGGCCTCACAAGCCATATCTCTCAATTTTTTTAATCAGCCCTTGCCGAGAAATACCCAGTTGCTTGGCGGCTTGGGTGCGGTTGCCTTGGCTTTTTTCTAAGGCTTGGTTAATTAATCGAATTTCAAGGTCTCGAACTTGTTCATCTAATGAGGCGTCGCTCGTTAGTAAGCTTGCCATGGTTTGACGAACAGGTTCTCCACTTGGGTATAACAGCTGGATATCTTCCATGGTGATTCGGCCTTGTGGACAAATAGATGCGACGCTTTCTAGGGCGTTTTTCAATTCACGCACGTTACCCGGCCATGACTGATCTCGGAACCATTGCACAGCTTCCGGACTGAGTTGTAATTGTTTAGCTTGCTGACTTTGCAAACGCTGTAGAAATGACTGTAGCAATACGGGGACGTCTTCTAGCCGTTCAGCAAGGGATTGCGTTTCAATGTTCACGCCCTTAATTCGATAATACAAATCTTCTCGGAAGCTACCTTCTCGGACTTTTTCAAGTAAGTCGGCGTTGGTCGCGGAAATCACACGGATGTCGATGTATTTCTGCTCTCGGCCACCGACAGGGAAGAAGGTGCCCTCTTGCAGCACTCGCAGCAGTTTCACCTGCATCGCCAACGGCATTTCGCCGATTTCATCCAAGAACAAGGTGCCGCCATCGGCTAAACTTAATAGACCAACTTTGTCTTTTTCCGCCCCAGTAAAAGCGCCTTTCACGTAACCAAACAACTCGCTTTCCAATAAATCCGCAGGAATAGCGCCGCAATGCACAGAAACAAACGGCTTGGCAGCGCGATGACTCAAGTCGTGCAAGGTGCGAGAAATGACTTCTTTACCGGTTCCCGATGGGCCAGTAACCAAGACCCGTACATCCGTCGGTGCGATTCGTTCCACCAGCGCCCTGACCTTTTGCGAACTCATCGAATGACCGATATACGCAGACGCACCTTGGGAGGAATTACTAACTTGTTTTAGCTGAGTGAGCTCTCGCTCTAAGGTGGTTTTGGTGATTGCTCGACGCACCACAACCGCTAACATATCTGGATCAATCGGCTTAGCAATAAAATCCCATGCGCCAAGTTCAATGGCTTTAAGTGCTAAATCCCGATCCGCATGACCAGTAATAATAATCACCGGACGACCAGCAAAATCGTCCATAGCATCCAAGGTTACTTGCGGATCAAAATGCGGCGGCATGGACAAGTCTAATAACACCAAATCCGCATCAAACGACGCCAACGCTTTTCGCGCTTCGTCTAGGCTACCTGCTGTTTTGACATGGTAATCTTGATTCGCTAACCAGCGGCTAGCCAATTCACGAAAAGCTGGTTCGTCGTCAACCAGTAATATTTTATTTTGTGTCATGAAATTCTCTATTTGAAATCGCAGCGCCAGAAAAGTGGCGAGGTAAAATAAGCTCGAAGGTCACTGGCCAAGCCGAATCAGACAGATGTCTAATCTTTCCGTCATGAGCATCGACAATACGACGCACAATCGCTAAACCAAGACCACTGCCGCCTGCTCGCTTAGTCACAAATGGTTGGAACAAAGCCTCACCTTGCAGACTGGAGTCGATTGCTGGCCCGTTGTTATGCACTTGGATGACTATCTGTTGATCTTGTTCTTTGGCTTCAATGGATAACTTTCCATCTGGCATATTGCGCAAAAAAGATACGGCGTTATCGATCAGATTAATAAACACCTGTTGTAATCGTTGTGGGTCTGCATCCAGTTCTATCGTTTCATCGATATCAAGTTCAAACGCCACGCCTTCTAGCTGAGCTTGCGCCAGAATACTCGCTATTAAAGATCGCAACGGCGTGGCGACAACTTGCAAAGTCAAGCCACCGGAATACACCAACATATCACTCACCAAACGATCCGCACGTTTTAGCTGAGTCTGAATATGCTGACGCGTCTCGGCTGGTGCGTCATAGGCGGCCATAGAAATAATGTTCAGAGGATTACGCAACTCGTGAGCCATCGCCGCAGACAAACTGCCCAGTTCGACCAGATGCTGTTCGTCCATGCGTTTTCGTTCCGCCACCGCCAAGGCCAACGACCTTTCAAGCAAACCACAGCTGGTCGAAAACAAGGAAGCAAACACTTCCGCTGTTAAACGCATACCAGGACTGGCATCTTCCCAACCGATCAAAACAAAGTGCCAATCAGAATCTGATCGAGATACTCGAATTGCCAAAGCGTCATTCTGTTCCTTAACGGGATAAGCAGAACTTTTCAGTTGTATTGCCACGCTACGTCTAATTTGTAGCGAAAGTAAGCGTTCACCAATAGCAATCAGTTGCGGCCAATCTTGCGCTTCTTTTAATTGCGTTGACCACGTATCCAACACAGCTTCATTCAAGGAGGCTCCGGGATAAATAAGACGTGACACCAAGCGACTCAGAGGCTGATAAATGACAGCTGCGACAACCAAGATAAACAAGGAATACAACCAAAGCTGCCAACTGGGAACATTTGCTAACGCCTGTAAACCTATGCGTCCAGACACAACGCTGATCACCGCGATGACACAGAGAATCACCAGCATCATGGCAACCCAAAGTAAGGCCCGATTGGCGAACGCATTCACCGATAAAATCTGATAGCGCACCACCGCGTAGACCAACAACAGCAAATAAGTTGGCAGCAGTAACATAGGGTAAGGAAACCAACTTATGCCAAATGAGGGAAATACAAAGCTGGTCGCCAACAACAAGCCCCAAGCTCCAACACCAAACATGGCGAGAATGGAGCGTTTCTTGTTACCAGAATGTCGATACCAACCAAATAACAGCACGCCATGAGCCAGCATGCCGATCAACACTGTATAGGCGAGGTTCCATGTCCCCGCCTCGGTAAAGATAAAAAATGAACGCGTGTCGAGCGTACTGATAGCATCGCCCGCACCAATCCACCAGCTCTGTAAAACCACCGCAAAACTGGTCAGATAAAACCAAGGTACCGCTTGATATAAGCGTTCTAGCATCGGCTCTTTAACCGAGCCAGAGTTCACAAAACGAATCGCAAAGTGTAAGAAGAAGGTCGGCATAAACGGGTTAGCAAGAATGATATGAATACCAATTTGCTCGTAGCCTTGGAACAAAACCACATGCCCGAAGCACCAAATCGCCATCATGATGGCGAAACCTGCCAAGGCTTGCAGATCACTTTGCTTTCTCGCTCGCCACAATAACCAAACAGCTACCAATACGCCGCACACGCTCGTCACCAGCATGGCAACTTCAAACATCAATGAAAGCGTCAAAATCGTAAACCTCGTTTACACCTAAAAGTGAGAAAATCGTAAACCTTTTTTACACCTCAAGCAAAGATATAATTTTTTCCTTTAAAATCAAATACATAAATCCCATTAATAGTTGGCCTGTCCTTTGCTCTACTAAAAGCAATCTTTGATCCATATCAAACTATTATCAACTTATAGGACAAGCATCATGAATACTGGCTTTTTAATGACCGAAATCATCGCGCTTTTTAGCATTGTAGGCTTAGCGCTACTACCTCTGGCTTTGCAGCAAATGCGTACGCTAAGAGTTAAGAGAAACGCCTAACCTTATCTATATCTCTTAACGCTTATTGATACCCAAGGGAGCCATTATGGACCTCGACGTCGCCATCTTATCTCGCATACAGTTTGCTTTTACTGTGAGCTTTCACATTATTTTCCCCAGCATCACCATTGGTTTGGCGACGCTGATTGCCATTTGGGAAGGCTTATGGCTTAAAACCCACAACCCTTACTATTTGCAGCTAGCCAAGTTTTGGATCAAACCCTTTGCGATTACATTCGGCATGGGCGTGGTTTCTGGCATCGTCTTGTCCTATGAATTTGGTACCAACTTCTCCAAATTCTCGGAGATTACCGGCGCGGTGCTTGGGCCATTGATGGCCTACGAAGTACTGACCGCTTTCTTTATGGAAGCCGGTTTTCTTGGCGTCATGCTGTTCGGTTGGCAACGTGTTGGTCGCAAGCTGCATTTCTTCGCGACGCTCACCGTTATGATAGGTACTTGGATTTCAGCGTTTTGGATCATTGTGGCGAACTCTTGGATGCAAACACCAACAGGCTACAAGATCATCAATGGCAAGTTTGAAGTCGAAAGCTGGATGGAAGTGATCTTCAATCCATCTATGCCATATCGCCTTACTCACATGGTAGTTGCGTCATTAATTACCGCGACTTTCGTGGTCGCTGGTATTAGTGCTTATTACTTATTGAAAAAGAAAAACATTCCTTTTGCGAAAAAAGGCTTGTCCATGTGCATGTGGTTTGCCTTGGTACTAACACCACTACAAGCCTGGATTGGTGATATGCATGGTTTGAACGTAAGAGAACATCAGCCAACTAAATTGGCGGCGATGGAAGGTATTTGGCCAGCGGAAGAAGAAAACGTTCCGTTATTGTTATTCGCTATGCCGAATATGCAAACCGAGTCGAACGATTATGAAGTCGGTATTCCAAACCTAGGTAGCTTGATCCTGACTCACTCTTGGGATGGCGCTGTGCAAGGCTTAAAAGCCGTACCACCAGAAGACAGACCGAATGTACCGTTAGTGTTTTGGTCTTTCCGTGTCATGGTGGGTATTGGATTTGGCATGATGGGTATCGCGGCACTAGCGCTCTTGTTACGCCGTAAAGGCCGCCTATATGAAAACAAAGCCTTCCTGTCTCTCGTAACATTATTTACACCTATGGGTGTCATTGCAGTACTGGCAGGTTGGTATGTGGTCGAAATCGGTCGTCAGCCTTGGATTGTCTACAACCTTGTTAGAACATCCGAGATTGTATCGCCACTTCCTCCAGAACGTGTGCTGTTTACCTTAACCATGTTTGTCATCATTTACAGTCTGCTGATCGGTGTTTATCTCTACTTCATGCGTAAGCTGATTAAGAAAGGACCGCCATCAATGGAAACACTAGAGCAGCAACTTATTGGTATGAAAGCGCCGGGCTATGCATTGGCTTGGGTGAAGTCGCTGAAAACGAAAGAACAGCATTCGACAGAACCGAAAGCAAAATATCAACCAACAATAGAACAAGGAGATAAATGATGGATTTGGCTCTTTTCTACTTCCTTGTCTTAGGCTTTGCCATTTTTATGTACGTGTTACTCGATGGCTTCGACCTAGGGATTGGCATTCTCTACCCTTGGTTTAACCAAGAAGGCGAGCGTGATCATTTAATGCGCTCTATTTCACACGTATGGGATGGTAACGAAACTTGGTTAGTCTTTGGTGGTGTAGTGTTGTTTGCCGCGTTTCCAGCCGCTTATGCAGGTATTACCTCAACCTTTTACTTGCCTATCATGCTCATGCTGTTTGCTTTGATCTTTCGTGGCGTGGCGTTCGAGTATCGCTTTAAGTCCGATACGTCTCGGCCTTATTGGGATTTCGCTTTTAGTGCAGGGTCTGCCATCGCGGCATTTTGCCAAGGCATGTTGCTAGGCTCAATCGTTCAAGGCGTTCCAGTCGGTGTCGACAGCTTATCCAGCCTACATTGGCTAACGCCTTTTTCTATATTAACTGGCTTTGCCGTAATGGCTGGTTATGCTCTATTAGCCGCTTGTTATTTGTTTATGAAAAGTCGTGGCCGCATTCAAGATCACGCAGCTAAGTTAGGCAAACGCCTCTTGCTGATCACCATTTTAGCCATGGTAATAGTGAGCTTGTGGACAGTGGCAAATCAAGTAGACATTCGTCAGCGTTGGTTCTCTGGTTTGAATTTCTTGTGGTTATCGCCCTTACCTATTATCACCTTGGTGGTCGCGGTTTTGGCCTGGAGAGATCTAAACAGTCACGCTACAGGAACCGTTCATCATGAAGGTCGACCTTTTTGGTATGCCGCAACGCTGTTCTTACTGGGCTTCGCAGGTCTTGTTGTCGGTTTGTTTCCATATCTGATACCAAGACAATTAACCTTTATGGAAGCTGCATCGCCAGACAGCAGCTTACTCTTCTTGCTACCAGGTATATGCATTTTCGTACCATTGATTTGTGCCTACACTTTATGGGGCTATCGCGTTTTTGCTGGTAAGGTGGAAGATTATCAGGAGGGGTACTAATGCTGTTAAAAAGCCTGAAAGAAAAAGCCGCCAAACTCAAATCGTGGCAATGGTTTTTGCTCTTATACGGTGTCGGTTTTATTGCAGTATTAACCGCGTCTTACGGCATTAAGCTGCTGATGACTGGGTTGCCTTAAAAAGGCGTAGTTACCAAGAAAATTGATTAAAAGAAGCGCATATTTCATTTATAGAAATATGCGCTTTTTTAGTATTGGTTGTTTAGTATCCTAGACTATTAAGCTTCAGCTTTCATGGTATTGGGCTTTGTTTGAATGCTTGCTTTGAACAGTAATCCAGCAAATAACACAATACCGATAACGCGAGCGCCCAACACAGCAATAGACGTGTCCGTTGCCGCTGCAGGCCATGCAATTAATACCGCTGCGACCACATAGGCTAACCGAGTAGGCCAAGATAAGTTCTCACGTAACCAGCCAGAAAAGCCGATACTCATTGATGAGGTTGCCAAAGTCGCAAACGAGATCGCTGCGATAACACTAGCAGTTGTTCCTATCAACAAAACCCCCGGCATAGTGACGAACAAAAATGGCACTAAGAGTTTTACAAAACCCAAACGCATAGATTCAATCGCTGTCTCATTAGGATCTGCTCCGGAAATAGTAGAAGCAGCGTAAGCAGCCAATGCGACAGGAGGAGTAATCGCTGATACCAAACCAAAGTAAAAAATAAACATATGCGCAGACAAGGTTTCCATACCTAACTGAGTCATCGCCGGAGCAACCAATACCGCGAGCAATAAATACGCTGCCGATGTCGGTAATCCCATTCCTAAGACAAAAGACGCCAACGCAGTGAGCAACAAGACAGCCCACAAATTGCCGTCGCCTAGTTCAATGATCAAACCTGACAACATCAAGCCCATACCAGTTAAATTCAATATCCCGATAATAACGCCTGCCGCCGCCACAGCTGCAACGATTGGTAAGGTTGAAGACAATGTCTCTTTACAAGCAGCGATGAGATCTAGCGCATTTATGCGAGTAGCTTTTTTCCAAGGACAAACTAACAAACCAGCTAGAATCCCCATAACAGCGGCTTGAGTTGGTGACTTGCCTGAAATCATCAGGCCGATCAAAACCACCAATGGAAGCAGAAGATAGCTCTTCGTTCTAAGAGTTCTTAGTAACAGCTGTAAGCCAGCTTCTGTATCTCTTGCTAAGTTAAGACGTCCTGCCTCAAGGCGAACCGAAATCATCAAGGCTAAAATATACAAAAGAGCGGGAACCAAGGCCGCCATTGCAACTTCAGCATAAGGAATCCCTATCATTTCCGCCATCAAGAAAGCAGCTGCGCCCATAACCGGCGGCATAATTTGCCCAGCCGAAGACGCAGCGGCTTCAATCGCACCAGCCAATTTCGCGCTGTAGCCGACACGCTTCATTAATGGAATGGTAAAGGTACCTGTGGTCACTACGTTCGCGACGGCACTACCGTTAAGCGAACCAAGCAATGCACTAGACAAAGCAGCAGACAATCCAGGACCACCTTGCACACGCCCTGTCAAACCACGGGCTAAATCAACAAAAACCTCACCAGTGCCAATCTTAGTTAAGATGGCACCAAACAAACCAAATAGGAAAATATACTCAACGGCGACGCCCATTGGCACACCATAAACCCCTTCTGTTGATAACATCAGAGTTGAGGTAAAACGACTAATATCATAGCCGCCGTGACCATATTTACCGGGGATCAAATAGCCAAAATATGCGTAGAGGAAAGCGAGGGTCATTAAGGTAATCAATGCCCAGCCTACCGCGATACGAACAAAGACAAACACCACAACAATGAGAGCAATAAAGATCAACCTATCTTGCTCAACCGACATAGCGCCACGCATGACAATATCAATATAGTAATGCCACAAATAAGGTCCCGGAATTAACGCCAATAGAGCCAATAGATAAAACGCTCCACGACCCGCAACACTTTTGTATCTAAGCGCATAAAACAGCATGGCAGCCGCCGCGACTAAAGAGAAAAACGACGATCTCAATAACAACGCGGTAATGCCGCCATAATACGCGCCATAAAGTACAAGACCGGCGATTCCAGCGGCGATCACACTAAATAATAAAGAGACTGCTAGACGTTCCTTGCCACCAGCGAATTTTGATTCAAGGAGCAAGCTTTGAAAGCCATTGCTGGAACCTGAGTTCAACATAATGACGCTCCTATTTTCCGTTTACTTCGTCATAATATTTTTTCGCACCTGGGTGCAAAGCAATAGGAGTACGTTTCGCCGTTTCTAACGAAATTGCTTTTGCCTGCGGGTGAATTTGACCTAGTTCATCTAGATGAGAAAAAATAGTTTTGGTGATGTTATAAATTTTGCTCTGATCTTCTTTACCGCTCGTAAACAAAATCGCTGGATCGTTAATCATCAAGACTTGTTCGTTCTGATCTGGATAAGTGCCTGCTGGCAAAGAGAAAGCTTGATAGAAAGGATATTTCTGAATCAAACTATCTAGTTTCTCAATACTGGCAGACAAAAGCTTCATATCTGTCTGTGAATCTAGGTCAATCAAAGAAGAAGTTGGTGCACCAGCCAAAACCACAGTAGCGTCAACTTGACCGTTCACCAGTGCTTTTACACCTTCATTGTATGAAAGAAAACGTGGTGTGATATCGTCAAAGACACCGTATTCTTGCAACAAGCGAGTTGCTAATACAGCAGCATTACTTCCTGGAGGTCCCATGCTGACACGCTTGCCTTTTAACTGTTCAAAAGAGTCAACTCCATTTCCGGAAATCGTCGCAACTTGCAATACGGCTGGATATAAATAGGCAATACCGGCAACATCCAATGGCCCACTTACTTTAAATGGGCCTTCGCCATTCTTAGCTTCAAACAGTGTAGAAGATGATGAAAGCCCTAGCGTCATTTGACCCGCTGCAACTCGGTGATTGTTTTCAACAGATGCACCAGTTACTTCAGCTCGTGCCGTGGTATTTTCCATATATTTGTTAAGTGTTTCAGAAATGCCCGCGCCAATCACATAAAACAAACCACCGGTTCCGCCGGTACCAATGGATACGCGCTCAGCAGCTTGTAAAGGGCTATTTACTAAGGTCGCACACAAAGCGCTCGCTATAAGCAGTTTTTTAAACATAGTATTCTCCAACTTATTTTTGTTTTGTTATTGCCTAGAACACTTTAGCGAGGAAACCTTTCATGAACCTTTCATGGGCCTTTAATAACCCATAAAAATTAAATCTACGGTAATGCCGAAGAATCGTTAGGAACAGTAAACATAGCATTATCCCACTCATGATAAATGAGCTGTTTTTTGGCATCATCTGTTTGAATCAGTAGTTCAAGGCCTAGAGGAATTGGGCGAAAAATCCCATGCGGTAACTTACTCAACTCATCACGACTATATGGACCTTTTACCTTGGTACTAATTGGCGTAATGCCAGATTGATTAGCAAGTATATGCTGCCCTTCTGGGGACAATAAAAGATCGATAAAACGCTTCGCTAATGTCGGCTGTTGAGCATCACGAGGAATAAACGCCGTGCGCATAATGATTGTCGTATAATCCGTCGGCATGATGGTTTTTATCCATGCATACTTTTGTGACCACTGATATGAATAAGCACCAACAAGATTATAGGCGATAAATATCTGACCTTTTAATAGCGCATTAAGCATCGACGAAGTATCTGTATAAAGCCGAGCTTGATGCGTACCAAAAGCTTCTAACAATCGTCCATAACTGCGAGATTGTTGTCCATCATAGGCCCACGCCAAATAACCTAAACCTGACTGCTGAATATCAAATAAGCCGATTTTATCGTCTAGAAGGTGATTTTTACTACGAATCAAATTCAATAACTGCTCGCGACTCAGCGGCAAAGCCTCTCCAGCCAAAATATCGCTATTTAGCGCCGTTACGATAGGTTCGTAGGTAAACCCAAACAGCTCATTTCGCCAATGTGAATCCTTGGGGACATTACTAAGCTCTGGCGAATCATAAGCCAATGCGTAACCATCGTTTGCCAATTTAAATTGAAGATCCATCGCGGGACTAAGCATCACATCCGGCCTAACATTAGGTTGCGAGATAAATTGCTCGTATAAATGACGAGTATTCGATTCAGTGTAATGAATTGCTACATTCGGGTATTTTTCTTGATATGCCTTAAACAAAGGCGAGATCGCCTGATGATTTATAGCGCCATAAATAGCCAGTACATCTTCTTGATACTTTGGCTGTTTATTCAAACTTGGAAAAGTAATATATGTAGTTTGTTGCACCGCATCAGCGAATACCATACGACTAACCAAGATTAAACAAAGTCCCAGCACGTAACTAACTTTCATAAGAAAGTCCTTTTCGTTGGGGAAAAATAACTTCCACAATCAATCCGGTTGGCTGGTTGTCTTTTAAATGGAATCTGGCGTCATGATGCTCTGCGACTTCTTTGGCAATGGATAAACCAATCCCAGAACCAGAGGCAAAGTTGTCTGGACTACGATAAAAATACTCAAAAATATGCTCTTTATCCTGGTCAGGAACGCCAATACCTTGATCTCGAATTTGCAACACTACTGAAGTCTCAGATAGCTCATCCATCACCATTAGCTCAACTTCAACAACGCTGCCCTTCGGACTGTATTTAATGGCATTTTCAATGATATTTTGCAGCATCTGCTTTAGTGCGAATTCATCACCGTTAATAGTAACTTGGATGTCTCCTAAATATTCAATTTCAACCTGTTGTTCTAGTGCCCAAACCACCAGCTCGCGACAAGTCTCTTTGGTCACATGATCCAAAGACACCGGACTAAAAGGATGACTCTGATAACGATGTGTCAACGTAGCGCGACTAAGAAGTTGGTTGACCGTGTTAGTCAATACATTACTGCTTTCTAAAATATGTTGTAGTTGCTTTTGACGTAACACTTCATCGGTTTCATCTAGAGCGTTTTGCGCCTGTGAATTCAAACCAGCCAAGGGTGTTCGTATCTGATGGGCGGCTTCTGCCGTGAAGCGTTTTAAACGGCTTAATGTATTATCCAACTGAGCCATAAAGTAATTAATGCTCTTTAATAAAGGCGCTATTTCGCTGGGTACATTGGCTTCTAAAGGCGATAATTCTTGAGGGGAACGTTCGGTTATGGCTTGCTTGATCGCTTGTAAAGGCTGCAATACCCGCCAAATAACAAAGAGTAGTAAGAGCAAGGTAATAAAGAAAAATAAGGTAACAAACTGCAATGCCATTTGGCTGATTTCAGTCGCGGCTGCGCGTCGTGCGTCCAATGTTTGCCCGACAATAATAAAAACATCGTTCACACTATCCGCTTCTAGCAAGCGTTTTCCCAACGCAACAAAACGCACCGTCTCACCGTGATACATGGCTTCATAATAAATAGGAATAAATTTTTCTTTCTCGCTGGATTGCTGAAGTAACTGGGTAAACGGAATATTGGGAAGATCTTTATAACCTGTCAGCACCTGATATTGTCCATTCATAATAGAATAGAAGGCACGATCAGAGGTAGATAACGCCAAGGTTTCAAAAGCGGAAACGGGCAAATCGATAAAAAACTGCGAATCCAAAATATTAATGTTTTCGGCCATCTGTAAAGCTGAACCATATAAAAGTCGGTCATAAGACTCTTTTGCCGCTCTATTCGCGTAGATATGTGCGCTCCAAAGAGCCACAACGTTAATAACGATCAGCACCGTCGCAACCATTAGGATCAATTGCCGACGAATCGACGTGGTCGCCTTAGCCATGATGTTTTTCCAACAAATAACCAAGACCACGAATGGTTCTGATATTGATATCACTGTCTTGCAGGGATTTCCGTAGGCGTGCTACGTAGATTTCAATCACGCTTGAGTTTGGATTTTCATTAAAGTTATAAATATGTTCGATCAATGCCTCTTTGCTTAAAACCCGCCCAGTGTGACTGATAAACACCTCTAATAAACGAAACTCTCGTTGTTTTAGGTCAATTAGATTACCGTCAACGGTTACCGAACATGCTTGAAGATCTAAACTGACATTTCCATATTCTATGGTGTTTTGCGCTTGTCCTTGGCTACGACGCAGTAAGGCACGACAACGAGCCTCAAGCTCTCCAAAGTCCACTGGCTTAGTCATATAGTCATCTGCACCTAAATCCAATAACTCAATGCGATCTTTAATTTCGTCACGCGCAGTTAGCACAATCACAGGCGTATTAAAGTGTTTTTTTCGCAGAGTTTGTAAAATTTGATTGCCTGTCATATCCGGCAAATTTAGATCTAGTAGCATGAGATCGTATTCTTGCAAGGCCAACATCTGATTTGCCTGTAAACCGGTCTGAGCAAGATCAAGACCATGCCCCATTCGACTGATTCTTTGGCTAATGGCTTCGCCTAAAATACGGTCATCTTCCACTACTAAAATACGCATAATACTGATGCTCTTGTGACGTCTTTATTTTTATAAGGCAAATTGAATGTGTGTGATATTCAGTTTCTTACTCGGAACTTTGTCAATTTAGCCTATATTCCGGCGTGAAAGAATGGGCTATCTCTTCTATCAATACATGAAATGGAAAATGAATACGGAGCCTTTTGCAATTAAAGGGACCATTCTCGGTCTGTGTCCTTCATTCTTTTGTTATCTGTCCATGTGCAAACTTATCGAAAACACGTAAAGTGATTGGCTTATTTTTCGCCTCACTATTGTACGGCTAAGGACTCAACATGATTCGCAAAGATATGTTTTTGGCGCTGATTATTATCGTCGCATGGGGCTTTAACTTTATCGTTATGCGTTGGGGTTTGGACGAGCTAACACCGATGATGTTAGGTGGCTTACGCTTCCTGGTCATCGGTATGATTGGCTGTTTCTTCTTCTCTCGCCCCAATACACCGCTGCTTTGGTGCATTGGCTACGCCTTGTCATTGAATTTCGGGCAATTTGCGTTTTTATTCAGCGCCATGTCGTTTGGTATGCCTGCGGGACTTGCGTCTTTGGTGCTGCAATCTCAGGCGATTTTTACGCTCGTGTTCGCTATTTTATTGTTGAAAGAAACCGTACGTCCTTATCAAGTGTTCGCTATCGGCATTGCGATTGGTGGCTTGGCGGTCATCGGATTGGACAATGACGACACCACCATGACAGCGCTGGGCTTTGGATTAACTTTAGCTGCTGGTTCAAGCTGGGCATTAGGCAATATTTTTACTAAAGTCATCAGCCGAAAAGGCTACGATGCCAATCTCAACCTTATTGTTTGGTCTAGCTGGGTTCCGCCTGTGCCTTTCTTTCTGTGTGCTTACTTCATTGATGGCGGCGACGTTATGTGGAGTAACATCGTTAATTTGAACTTCAAATCCCTTGCATCACTGGCTTATTTGTCAGTCTTTGCAACATTCATCGGCTACGGTTTATGGAGCCATTTGCTGTCTCGCTATCCAGCAGCAACTGTCGCACCGCTAACCTTGGGCGTTCCGGTTGTTGGCCTAACATCAGCAGAAATCTTTTTGTCTGAAACAGTTAGTACTATGCAATGGGTGGGGATTTTAATAGTGTTGATTGGATTGATGCTGAACACATTCGGCGGGCGCTGGCTAAAGAAGGTCAGCCAGCACGCCGCTTAAAAACGGTTAGGAAATAAAAGACTGGTTAATCTTTTCGATCCTGTTGCGCGTCGATTTTATCCGCGAGGCGTGCAACCTGAGCCTGTAGCTCTGAAATCTGCGTCACCAAAGCCTGATGGTGATTTTCTTGGTTCTCATGTTCTTCTAGTGCTGTTTCGCGAGTCATCACATCCAATACTACACCGACCATCATGTTTAAAAACACAAACGCGGTTAAAAAAATGAAGATGATGTAGAAGATCCAGCTAAACGGATACACTTCCATGGTTTCGTACATAACGTCCGTCCAATCTTCGAACGTAGCCACACGAAACAATGTCAGCATAGAGATAGCAATATCGCCCCAAAGTGTTTCATTTACTTGATGGAAAAAGATCGAGCCAACCGCCGCAAAGATGTAAAAGATGATAAACATCAGCAAGGCAATGTAACCCATTTTCGGAATGGCTTTGAGCAAAGCATTAATCAGGAAGCGCAGATCAGGGATAATAGACACCAGACGCAAAACTCGGAACACTCGTAACAAACGTGCGACAAGAATCATCTCGGTCTCAGAAATCGGCATCAAACTACCGACAACAATAACAGTATCGAAAATATTCCAAGGGTCTGTAAAGAAGCGGCGCTTATCATCACAAGCAATAAAGCGCAGGGAGAGTTCAATCAGAAAGAAGACGGTAATGAAGTTATCTAAGTAATTAATGGCTTTATCGATGCCATAAGGTAAGGAATAGGTTTTTGCACCAACCGTTAATGCTGCAACCACAATGATGCTAATAATAAAACCTTGGAACCACGCACTGCGCTCAATGCGCTTCATCGTAGTAAACCAACTTCCAGAACGACTCATTCCCATGCTTTTCTACACCTAATATGCAATATTAAAAACCTGAAATAAAGACAGGTGGCGCCATATTAAGTTCATATCATGCAGAAGAAAAGCAGAAGCGAGTTAAGTTGTAGCGCTTGATGATTAAGTTCGTTTTACTCTCACAACCTTCATGATCTCAACAGGAATTCCCGCGACCATTTCTTGTGTAGGGTAATAGGTTAGGTTAACGCGAGCACCGCGCAAAGTGCGATATTTGCCTTGGCGTTTGAAACGAAAAGGCACGTCGTAACCTTCTATCATTAAGGTGTGCAGCACCCAATCTTCTTGAGGGCGTTGAGCATGAGATTTCACTTTCAGCGCATCTGAATGAATAAGCGCATCATTGTTTTTTAACAAAGACTCAGGATCGGATTTCACAAGAGACTTCCTTTCTTAAAGATGAAAGCCTCTTAGTATGACACAAATATCTGAGATCTTAAAAAATTGATTGTTTTTCACTCAACGTTAAGAAGAAGTACTTTGGTCCTCAACTTTATTAGTTGAGGTACTAGATGCTGTAAATTGACTCATTGCCTGCGCTGCTTCTCGACTTTCAAAGCGTATAACCGCTTTTTGTAGAATCAAACTGTTTGGATAAGTCACTACATCGCCTGACAACCGATGAATAATTACATGGAAGGTCGATATTTCTAACACTTGCCCTAAGATCTCATCGTCTTTATCTACAACCTTGACCCAATCCCCCACTCGATAAGGAAAACCAAAGAAGATAATCAAGCTAGCGGTAATGTTGCTTAAAATGGACCATTGAGCAAACAACGCCACACCAACGACGGCAAACACAGACGAGAAAAAAATCGCTAGCTGGCCATACCCAATACCAAGAACTAAACAAATCAATAAAATAAAAATCGCAGTAAAGCCAAGGTTTAGCATTTTCGAGACATAGGTTATTCGCACTTCGTTCGCGAATTTCTTTTGCCCTAATAATGTGACACTGGATTTCAAGATGCGAGAAACAATGATGTAAGCCACCACCAATAAAGCGATTAAGCCAATTTGCACCATCATGCTTTTTCTCCTAATACGGATTTATAAAACATAAAACAACACACAAGGGATGATACCTACACTCATCAAATTACTAATCAACACAATCGACGCCACTTTATGTGGCTCTTGTTGGTATAACTCCGCCACCATGTAATTCAACACGGCAGGCGGTAAACAGGCAAAGATCAACAAATAGGCGAAATTTTCTGGCGACATGCCAACAACATAATACCAAATAGCAGCAATAATCAGACCGCTTAACGGACATAAAAAGCCGCTGATAACACCAAGCTTCCACTCACTAAAGTCCACATTCGTCATACGAACACCAAGCGCAAATAGCATCAGAGGAATGGCTATTTGCCCCATCATATCCACAGACACCTTCACTGCAGGGATTACCGTCCAACCTTGTAAACTCCAAACTAAACCAAGTATCGTCGCGATGATCATCGGCATTTTTAGCACATTAAGGAGGTTGGTTTTTGGATTGAGCAAATACATGCCAACAGTAAAATGCAGCAAATTTTCGGTGAGAAACAGCACTACAGCGATAGGCAAAGCGGATTCACCAAACGCAAGCACGATCAATGGAATACCTAAGTTACCACTGTTATTAAACATCATTGGCGGAACCAATGTCTTTGGCGAGATTTTTAGCCACTTGCAAAGAGGCCAAACGAGTAATCCTGAGCCTAAAACAACAACTGTGGCCGCGATAATCAGATCGACATATTGAGCTATGTGGAAATCTTTCGACGCCATAACTGAAAAAATCAGCGCAGGACAAAAGACACTAATATTAATACGATTCGCCACCGTCATGTCCGTGGGGCGAACTCGTGCATATAAAAATGCCACCAGCACTATGCTGGCCAAAGGGAAGACTGTATTAAAAATTTGTAAGAATAACGTCGAAGTGTCCATTCATAGCCTCTTTCACGAAGGCCACTAGCTTAACGTCCTTGTAATAAAAGACCAAGATGGAATAGAGATTAGTTTTTCTCAATTAACGTTGAAGGAATCAAAATAAAACGCTGAGTAACGTCTTTACCTTTTAATAGATCCATACCAATTTCGATGGCTTTTTCCGCCATTGGAATAGGACGCTGGACAGCCGTAGCAATCCAAGGGTTACCCTTTTGCTTAATAAGCTCGGCAGCAAATGGCGCACCGTCAATCGACGCCAATACGAATTCATTACGATTCGCTTGTTGAGCAGCACGCAAAGCACCAAATGCTGTTGGATCATTAATAGTAAATACAGCATCGATGTGATGGTATTCTTCCATTAAATACGTCATGGCTTCCATTCCGCCCTCTACGCTGCCTGTACCGTTCATTCGATCGCTTAACAGCGTGATATCTGGGTATTTATTTAATGCGGATTTACAACCAGCGACTCGCTCAATAACAGACGATACTAAGACGCCATTAATAATGACAAAGTCACCTTGGTAGCCAATTTTCTCCGCCAATTTTTCACATGCTATAGCGCCAGCCTGTACATTATCTGTCGTAATAGTCGCGTCTGCACCTTGGGCATTCACATCCACCGCGATCACTTTAATACCAGCTCGTTGAGCTTTTGCGACGACGGCAGCGACCTTATATTCGTCCGCTGCGGTTAATATGATCAAATCAACTTTTTGCTCAATAAAGTCATTGATTTGACCTATTTGGCGTTGCCAATCATACGCATCTGAACGAATAAGCATTTTTACTGGCTCACCCGCCAGCTCTTCCGCTTTTGATGAAACCGTGTCCACGAGCTGGACAAAGTAAGGATTGCCCAAATCAGCAACACTAATACCAATCGATTTAAGTGGCTGAGGCTCTGAGGATTGTGAAGCCAAAGGGGAAAGTGAAACAGCGACAATAGAAACCGCCAATAGGCTTGGCATCAGGCGATAGCCCTTCCAAAGCTGTCGCACTTTATAAAAACGCGATATTGACTGTTTAATTAGGCTCATTTTGTTTCCCCTGATGAAAGGCCGCTATTTTGCCCTACCTGACGGCAGATAAAAATAGCGACTGGGCTTTTATCTTAGGCCGCTTCTTCCTCTGACTCACTAACTTCCATCGCACCTGTCATAATGGCAACGGCATCGGACATAGTATGAGACTGAGGCGTGACAATCGCCGCTCGCTTACCCAAACGATGGATGTGGATACGATCCGCGACTTCAAACACATGCGGCATGTTATGGCTAATCAAGATAATTGGTAATCCGCGATCACGAACCTCTTTGATCAAGTTCAACACTCGACGCGATTCTTTTACACCAAGCGCTGCGGTTGGCTCATCCATTATCACCACTTTGCTACCAAACAAGGCAGAACGAGCAACCGCTACACCCTGACGCTGACCACCCGAAAGTGACTCAACCGCTTGGCTGATATTTTGAATAGTCATTAAGCCCAGCTCGGTCATTTTATCCTTAGCGCGGCGCTCCATTTCTTTCTTATCAAGCATGCGGAACACCGAACCCAAAATACCTGGCTTACGCAGCTCTCTTCCCAAGAATAAATTGTCCGCAATGTTTAATGCTGGTGATACCGCTAAATTTTGATAAACGGTTTCGATGCCTAATGCGCGAGCTTCCATTGGTGAAGAGAAATGCACAGGTTTGCCATCTAATAAAATTTCGCCTTCGTCTGGAATCAAAGCGCCAGACAAGGCTTTGATCAAAGATGATTTACCTGCACCGTTATCACCAATCACCGCTAATATTTCACCTGGGTAGAGTTCAAAGTCAGCATGATCAATGGCTGTCACACTGCCATAGCGTTTGACCAAATTCTTTGTTTGTAACACTGGAGTTTTATCGTATTGTGCAGTCATTATGCTGTCCCTCTTCGAATCCACTGATCAATGCCCACAGCCGAAATAATCAAAATACCGACAGTAAACTCTTGCCATAGCACATCAACACCAGCAAGCGCTAAACCATTTCGGAAGACACCAACAACCAAGGCGCCAATAAGCGTCCCATAAATAGAACCTCGCCCACCAAATAGACTACAGCCACCAATAACCACCGCAGTAATACTGTCGAGGTTTGTCATAGTGCCGGCTTGTGGACTGACCGAACCAATACGACCAATAAGTACCCATGCACCGATAGCACATACCACGCCAGCCAAGACATAGACAGACATCAAAATACGAGTGGTACGAATGCCTGCTAATTTCGCTGCTTCTGGATCATCACCCGTGGCGTAAACATGACGCCCCCATGCTGTCCAATTTAGGGCGTACCAAATAAGAAAGAAAATCCCCAACATCAACAGGGACCCATAAGTCAGTCTTGCCCCGAAGAAATCAATTGTTTGGCCTGTCCATTGCAACAATGGCGCAATATTACTGATGTCCTGCGAGCGAATGGTTTCACTTTTTGAGTACCAAAGATTCAGCGCAAAGAACACATTCCAAGAACCCAAAGTTGCAATAAAAGGCGGTATTTTTAAGCGCGTTATCAATAAACCATTAATAAAACCGGCTAAAGCACCAACCCCGATACCTATCAAAATCGACAAACTTGGATCAATACCATGGTTTACCGCCATCCGCCCCATAACAACGGAGGTCAGAACCATAATGGCACCTACAGACAAGTCAATGCCTGCGGTTAAGATAATCAATGTCTGCGCTACACCAATCACGCCAATAATAGTCACTTGCTGTAGCACTAATGACAAATTAAATGGGTGCAAAAAACGGTCACCGACAATGACACTAAAACTGATAACAGCCAACAGCAACACAATCAAAGGCGCAGCAATTGGATAATGATGAAGAAACTTCTTGAAGCGCTGCAAAGGGGTTTCTCGGCGCTCAAATTGTGCCACATAAGACTGTGCCTGATCTGCGACTTTATCGTGATCAAGTACCGCTGTGGACGGTTTTGTGTTGGTAGAACTCATAGACTACTCCAGACAGGAAACATTGCGCTAGACAGAAAAAGTGCCGTTAGCCAAACTCCCGGCTAACGGCAAATAAGGGCACCTTCACACCCATCTATCACAAGAGATTGATTAGCCCCAACACATCGCTAAACCAGTTGTAGAGCTAACAGAGTTAACACCTTTCACTGGTTCATCAGTAATTAACTGAACGCCTGTATCGAAGAAATCTAGACCATTTGACGCAGAAGGACGTGAGCCAGATTTAGCAAACTCAACAATCGCTGTTACACCTTCAGAGGCCATTTTAAGAGGGAATTGCATAGAAGTAGCGCCGATAACGCCATCTTTGATATTACGAACACCTGGGCAACCACCATCAACAGAAACGATCAATACGTCTTTTTCAAGTCCGAAAGATTTCAATGCTTCATACGCACCAGCAGCAGCGGGTTCGTTAATGGTATAAACCAAGTTAATTTCTGGATCTTTTTGAAGTAGGTTTTCCATCGCACGACGGCCGCCTTCTTCAGAACCTTGAGTCACATCGTTGCCAACAATACGTGGGTCTGTTTCATCGCCCATGCGATTGGGATTTTTAAGATCGATACCAAAACCTTGCAAGAAACCTTGGTCACGCGCAACGTCTACAGTAATTTGGCTTGTGCTCAAATCTAACATGGCAATTTTAGCGTCTTTGGCTTTATCGCCCATTTTCGCTTTTGCCCACATACCAATCATTTCACCGGCTTTAAAGTTATCCGTTGCAAATGTCATGTCTGCTGCACTAGCAGGACTAAGGGCGGTATCTAACGCGATAACAAGCAAACCTGCATCACGTGCTTTTTGAATAGTGGGTACAATAGCTGCGGTATCGCTAGGTGTAATAAGAATACCTTTAGCACCAGCGGCAATTAGATTTTCGATTGCTTGAACCTGAGTTTCGTTGTCGCCATCGTAGCGACCCGCGAAGGTACGCAATTCAACACCAAGCTCAGTGGCTTTTTGCTGTGCGCCTTCTTTCATTTTTACGAAAAATGGGTTGGTATTAGTTTTGGTGATAAGACCGATAATTGGTGCTTCAGCCATAGCCACGGTTGACAGTGTGCCAGCAGCAACTAGACAAGCCAATTTTTTGTACGGAATAAGATGCATGAATTTCATTGTTTTTATAACTCCAATTTTTGTTTTTATTATTGGCAGCGATGCCATTCAAAAACAGATCCAGCCCCGACTCTGCTTTGATAAAACACTATGAAGATAAAAAACTAATGAATAATTTCATCATTTAATCTTTTTTTGTAATATTTGTAACAATTCAATATTCGATCTGAAATATTCCACTTAACTCCTTGATGGTAAAAGGTTTTGAAATAAACAAATCGTCATCTTTTAATTGATATTTTTGTTTCAATTCGTCTCTTGGCAAACCAGACATCAGTAATATTGGTCCGGTAAAGCCAAACGAATCGGAATTCAGGCTGTGCGCCAGCTCAACACCATTCATGGTTCCTGCTAGGTTTACATCCGAAACAATGGCATCAGGAACAATCGCCTTACTTAATGCGTTCATCACAGCTTCGGCACAATCAAAGGTTTGAACCATAAAGCCCATTTTTTCCAATTGCTCGCGCATCACTCGACACACTTCTTCATCATCTTCCACCAACCACACTAAACTAAACTCCGGTAAAAGAATGATGTCTTGTTTGCTCGCTTTTTCTTCGAATACCCTTTTATCTTCTGCTAAAAGATCAATCGATGTAATTTGTTGAGGTAAGAACAGGCAAACACGCGTCCATTTGCCTTTTTCAGAGGTCACTTTGATTTCACCTCCGCTTTGTTTCACAAAACCATAAATCATACTCAAACCCAAACCACTGCCCTTGCCGACTGGTTTAGTGGTAAAGAAAGGCTCAAAAATGCGACCAATCACTTCATCGTCAATACCTTCGCCTGAATCTTCTACTCGAATACGAATCGCAGGAACCTCACTGTCTGGCAAAGTACATAACTTAGTTGAAAAGGCTAAACGGCCGCCGTCAGGCATAGCACTGGAGCTATTCAAGGATAAATTCAATAAGGCATTTTCTAGCTGGGACGGATCAATCAGACTCACCACATCAGGACATTGTAAATCACTCTCGACAACAATATGCGAGCCAACGCTGTATTCGACCAAATCCAGCATACCTTCGATCAAGTCATCTATTGCAATCGACACTGGGAAAAGCTGCTGACGACGACTAAAAGCCAATAAACGCTGCACTAGGTTGCTACTTTTTTCCGAAACAACAAGTGCTCGCTCTATGTAACGGGCTTGATCGGTGGTCTGTGGACGCGAGTCAGACAGCATTTGTAGATTCCCCATGATCGCTGCCAAGAGATTATTAAAGTCATGGGCAACGCCACCAGTCAGTTGCCCTAACATCTCCATTTTTTGCGCCTGACGTAACTGACTTTCAACACTCTTACGCTCAGTTAAATCCGTATATAAGGTAACAAAACCACCTTCAGGCATCGGCTTGGAACGAAACTCGATAATTTTTCCCGAATCAAAATGGCGCTCGAAACTTTGAAAACGTAAATGACGAGAGACATTCACTTCTTCCATATGAACTTGCTGGTTCTCTAGATTTAGGTTTTTATGCTGTCCTTGGTTTATTAAGTTTTGCACTTGGTCAATGGACATGCCGACACTCAAATCATCATCCGATAAATCAAACAATTTCTGATAACCCGAGTTCCAAGCAATCAGAGTGCCTTTTGAGGAAAACACGCTCAGGCCATCATTCATGTTATCGAAGATGGTTTCAAGCAAGCGTTTTTGTTCCGACAATTCGGCGGTGACTTCCAAACGCCTTAAAGCATCACGGCGGAATACCTCGAACGTGTCGGCTAACGTGCCTATTTCGTCATTACGACGTATTCCTGTGTGTTTTGAATCAACACGACCTAAGGAAAGCTGCTCCATATCGTTAGTAACAACACCTAAATCTTTGGTCATCCGCTGGCTATACCAATACAAACGAGTCAGACCCAACAAGAGAAACACGGATATACCAATAATCCAGTTTTGACCACGAGCAACAAACGAAGACACAGCTTGTCGCTGACGACTCACTTTCTTTTGCAATCCGCCCACAAAATCACTGACTTGTTTACTCAGCTGCTCGGATTTAGCTCGAATAGAAATCAGTAGGTAATTTTTACGCTCTTGGATTTGATTCAAACGTCGATGTGCCATCAGTAAGTCTTCTGCAATGCTTGCAACTTGCTCGTTTTGCTCTGATAACTTTAAGTTTTTCAGTATGCTTTCAGGCACTAAACTAGGCGATTCTAATAATTGCAATAACCAGACCAAACCCTGCTGGCTGTTTACGCTGGCAGCATCATCATTAAGAGGTAACTGACGAATACGAAATTGCTGAGCCAAACTGTCTTCGCGCAAGTACAGCTCTTCTCGCACCAAGGCAACAAGCTCTTCAAGCGTGGTTTGTAGATCGTCTAATCGCTCGTCGATATCACGTTGAAAAACAGAATCCGTCAAACTGTCTGCAACACCACGAAGTTCAAGAATACGTCGATGAATACGTTCAGATTCTGTTTGTAATTGAAACGGACGCCCAGAACCTGCGGTATAAGGCGCGATAGCGGCCAACTGAGCAACACCTTCGGCTAAGGTTAAAGACGTGCTGATTTCAGGTAGGGTTTCTGATTCGAATTCTGACAAAGAGGCTTCACTGACTCGCATGGATTGCCAGCCGATACCAACCATAAAAAATGCCACTAAGCTAATCGCTAAGATAGACAAAGAAGCTTTTTGACGGATACTGGTAAAGCGCATCTAATTAATCCGCACTGGGCCTTGGAAAAAATAACCGAGTCCACGTTGCGTTTTAATGAACTCCGGCGTTTTAGGGTTCGCCTCTATCTTTCGTCTTAGGCGTAGAATCAATACATCAACGGTTCGATCAAACACCTCGGTTTCTAAGCCTCGGCTTTGCTCTATTAATTGTTCACGAGAAAAAATACGATCTGGATGCCGAGCCAACACTTCCAACAAAGAAAACTCACCCAAGGTTAAGGTCACCAGCTTGCCGTTTGGATCATGCAAAAGACGCGCGGTTAAATCCAACGTCCAGCTACCAAATTTTAAACAGTCGTGATCTTGATTAATCGTACTTCCCGTCGTTGGTGGCACTTGGTAAGAACGACGCAACAAAGCATGAATTCGCGCCGTGAGTTCACGTAAATTAAACGGCTTCATCATGTAATCGTCTGCGGCTAACTCTAGACCTAAGATTCGATCTGTTTCGTCACCTTTGCCGGTTAACATCATGATTGGCATCACAAAACGCTCTCGAATATCACGAGCGAGATTCAAACCATCTTCTTCGCGCAGATATAAATCCATCAGCACCAAATCCACGGGCTCCGCCTCAAGGTGAAGCCACATCTGGATACCGTTTTCTGCTTCCAGTACTTTGTAACCTTTTTGCGATAAGGCGTCACAAAGCAACTGACGAATATCTTGATCGTCATCCACTACCAATAAGGTCTTTTTATGTTGTTCTGTCATTGTCTGGGTTGGGATCCATTATCGTTGTTATTAGACGCACACCAAGCTAGAGAAGCGGCTATTATTGCGCTATTAATATCATGTTAAAGTTAATAGACAATTAACAAAAGGAAAAGCTTCTCGTGCAGCAAAAACTCATCCCTCAGAAGAAACAGATCCATCTCGCTTTTGTAGATCCTGAGCAGTCCATTCTAGTCGAGAAGGATGAAATCGTGCTAACTGCGTTAGTGTCTGCAGGTATCCCGATTAAGCAAGCATGCACCAATGGTGTTTGCGGTGTTTGTCTGACGCCGTTGTTATCCGGTGAAATTGATTACGCCAATCGACAACCTCACGGCTTAAACGAAAAAGAAAAGCAGAATGGCTACTTTCTACCTTGCATTGCCACATGCAAAAGCGATATCTCCATCGACAGGCCTAAAGTGAGACTGCGCTAACTGCCTAAAAACGTTATCATGAGCGCAGCGAATTAATGAGCCGTCTTATGTCCAGCGAACTGCCAATTTACCAACTGATTCCTCAGCTAAAGCACCAACTATTGCATCACCACGAAGCGATATTAGAAGCCGCTCCCGGTGCAGGTAAAACCACGGTAGTGCCGATTGCCTTAATGGAAGAAGTTTGGCTTAAAAGTCGCAAGATCATCATGTTAGAACCAAGACGCTTAGCAGCCAAAGCGGCGGCAAAGCGCCTTGCAGATACTTTGAAAGAACCGCTTGGACAACGCATTGGTTATCGCATTCGCCATGAAGGAAAAGAAAGCCCACAGACGAAAGTGCTGGTTGTCACCGAAGGCGTGTTAACCCGCATGTTGCATGACGATCCAAGTTTAGATGACATTGCCTTGGTCATCTTTGATGAATTTCACGAGCGTAACCTGCATTCGGATTTAGCCTTTGCCTTGTGCCTACAAGCACGAGAACTGTATCGCGACGAAGACCCACTCAAACTCTTGGTCATGTCCGCGACACTAGATACTGAAGCACTCGAAACACGACTTGGCTGTCCGACGCTCACCAGTCAAGGTCGAAGCTTTCCTATCACTACGCATTACAGTAATAAATCACTCAAGGCATTTCAAATCACCGACGAAGTTGTGCGTCTCACTTGCCAAGCCTTTTACGAAGAGTCTGGCAGCCTATTAGTTTTCCTGCCAGGCCAAAAAGAAATTCGTCAGGCGGCAAGCCAGCTTCAACAACGCTTAGGCCATGAAGCTCATTTAAGCATTTTGCCTTTGTATGGAGAATTAAGCTTAAAAGAACAAGAAGCGGTGATTGAACCCTCTATCGCACCCAATCGTAAAATCGTACTCGCCACAGCTATCGCGCAAACCAGCTTAACCATTGATGGCATTCGTGTGGTGATCGACAGCGGTCTAAGTCGCGAAGCTCGCTTTGATGCCAGTACCGCCACCACACGATTACACACTCGTCGAGCGACACAAGCAGAAACTATTCAACGCATGGGACGAGCTGGACGTACCGAGGAAGGCATTTGCTATCGTTGGTGGAGTGAAGGTCAGCAACATCAGCTCGCACTCCAGGCGCAGCCTCAGATAGAGATCAGTGACCTCAGTAGTTTGGTGATGGATTTAGCAAAATGGGGCGTACAAGAACGCCTTGAATTAGATTGGATTACGCCGCCACCGAACAGCCACTGGCAACAATCGATCGACTTGCTAACCAACTTGCAAGCTCTTGAACAGAATCAAACGTCACAGCCATTCTTAGTATTAAGCGCACTCGGTGAGCAAATGAGTAGCCTCGGTATTGAACCTAGACTTGCTCGATTATTATTGGATGGCAAACAAAACCACAACAGCGATTCAGCCAGCGCTATCTGCACTATTTTGTCGGAAGGCGATCCGTTTGCGAATTATCATAGCGATTTGTCTGATCGATTAAATTGGTTAGCAGGCCACAATCAGGCGCAGAGCAAACGCCCGAGACAGAACTATTTAAATGCTCGACAACAGTGGCACAGACGCAGTCAGCAGATCAGTATTCAACAAGCTTCATTAGATAATAAAAACGATATCGCCTTTTTACTGATTCGAGCTTTTGCGGATAGAATTGCTCAACGCGTTGAACAAGACCATGACAAAACGCGTTACAAACTAGCGAATGGGCGAATGGCAAGCCTGTCGTCTCTTGATCCTTGCGCACAAAGTGAGTGGCTTATTGCACTGGATATCGGCGGCCATCATGGTCAAGAAGAGGATCGTATTTTCCTCGCTTACCCAATTCAGCTCGCCATGCTAACGCAAGACTTTGCGGACTTACTTAGTATTAAGAATCATCTCGCGTGGTCAAAAAAAGACGCGCGTTTATTAAGTGAATCACAACGCTGGATAGGCAAACTTTGTATTGATAAGCAAAAGCTCAGCAAACCTTCTGAAGCCGACATCTGCCAAGCGATTTGCCAATATATTCGCCAAGAAGGTCTTTCCGTTCTACCTTGGAACGAATCCAGTGATCAACTACGAGCGCGTATGCAATTCGCCTTTATACACGATAAGCAAAACCTCTGGCCAGATTGTTCTGACGACGCCTTATTAAATGAGCTAGAAGAATGGCTCGGACCTTATCTTGGCAAAGTGACCAATCAACAAGCCATGAGCAAGCTCGCACTAAACGATATATTGTTAAGTAGATTAGATTGGAACCTACAGCAATTTCTTAATCGAAAAGTGCCCGCTCGAATAACTGTGCCATCTGGGTCGAGTCATGCGATTGATTACTGTGAGCAACAGCCAACCCTAAGAGTGAAACTTCAAGAAATGTTTGGCTACACAAATAGCCCAACCGTGCTCAATCAAATCGTACGTATAGAACTGCTCTCACCGGGACAGCGACCGCTTGCGGTAACACAAGATTTGGCTTTCTTTTGGCGTGAAGCTTACCCAGAAGTACGTAAAGAAATGCGGGGGAGATATCCGAAACATCCTTGGCCAGAAGATCCTATAAGTGCACAAGCCACCGCGAAAACCAATCGAGCGCTAAGATCGTCTTAATTGACTTAGTGCTTGCTCGGTGATTTTCTGGCTAAAAGGCGTGTTCTTAGGATGAGTTGGTGACCAACCCATAATAAAGCGATGAAAATCTGCCCAAGCGATAGGGAACAGATATTGCCACTCTTCAATAACCTCTTGGGCAAAAGCCTGTGATTCCCCTTGCGCCATTAGTTCACGCCCCAATTCCGAAAAATAATGCTCCAGCAAGTAATCTATATTCTCAGTCAACTCAGATCCAGACAAAGCACTTCCTAAAAGATACGCTAAGTCTTGAACGCCAACACCACCACCGGCATATTGAAAATCAACAGCGGCAACCTGATTATCAAGCGGAGAAAAGCAAAAATTAGCCACTTTAGCATCGCCATGAACTAGGGTCTTAAAGCAAGCCTGATCAAGATATTTAGCAAGCTCAGCCGCAGAAGATTTCAATTCTCCCTCAGCCATTGCAGACCATTCTTCTTGTCGAGTATCGAAGTGCCAATAAGTCCCCTTTTTCCATAAATCATGCGGCCACTCTAAAGGAGGCGTTTGGTAAATAAAGCCTGCATGCAACGCAGCTAACCAGTTAATACAAGAGATTAAATAATCACTATTATGGGCATTGTATCGGTCTGAATAACCAGCAGCGTCTAAATCTTCCAATAAGGTTAATCGCTGTCCAGTATGTTTATCATAAAAATCGCCATAACAGAGTGCGACACGAGCCGATATGTGGCATCGTGACGCCCAATTTCGATACCAATTCTGTTCTACTTCATATGAACGAACTTTACGTTGGTGCCCATGATTAGAATGCCAGCCTTTAGGGTGATCTACCTCTAAAGGTATCAAACAGTGCTTAGCAATAACAAAAGAGACAGAATCATTCCCCGTCAATGAATAGCGAATCACTGCGCCATAACCACTCCATAAAGATTGAATCACTTCTTCACGCTTAACGGTACGGGCTTTGCATTGTCGTTTAATAAAAATATCAGGTGTCATAAATTTCGTTCACTGCAATGACTTACATAAAGTAACAAAAGTTAAATACATTTCGAATCCAGTCACAGTTTTTGTCATGTATATCTAACACTCACATGATTAAATTTGTAAAAATCAGCTTACTGTACGGGAAATCATTTCTAACCATGGAATCAAACAATAAACTCTCAAATCACAAACTCTTTAATATCGGCGTTAGGCTGGTAAAATTTGCCTGGGTTGTGGAAATACTCGCCGTCAGCATCGGCTTTCTTATTTCCATCATCGTATCATTTTCTGTCTATGCTGAACTTGATAAAATGGATAGAACCCTCAACTTTGGCGACTACAGCAGCATATTAGTTGCGGCGTTACCTTTCGTACTAGTAGCAGTAGTTGAAGCCTCTAAAATTCCTGTGGCTACAGCTATGATGTATGCAAAGCATACTTCTTGGCGCATCCTCTTCTTTATTGGCCTAGTTCTGCTTGCCTCTATCACCTTTGAAACCATGCTCAATGGCTTTGAACGTAACTTTTCTGGTTTGAATATTGCCATCGACGATAAAAAGAATGCCTCCTTATTACTACAAGGAAAAATCGATGATTTTAATCGTCGTAAAAAAGATATTGATATTATTGATCCTCTGGAAGTAGATAATAATTACCAAAACAGTATTCAAAATGCGAACTCAGCATATTATCAAACCTTAGAAAAAGAACGAGAATACATCAATCGTCAAATTACCAAGCTCAGCTCAGATAACGAAGCAATTCGAGGTTATCAAACAGAAATTACTGAGCTTAATCAAAAAGAACGTGAAATTTATGACGCTTGGGATGTAGAAAGAAGCGCCTTACAAAAGCGCTTACGCGGCTTATTAAATAGCTATGTTGCAGGTTCAGAAAACGATAAAGAAAAACTACAAAGAGAGCTAGACAAACTTAAAGCAGAAATGCAGCAAGAAATGGACGATGCTAACTTCTTTACACGCCCAACTGTTGAGAAAAAATATCGCCAACTAATCACCGAAAAAGAAAATCGTCTGTACACAGTAGCAGATCGGACTATTGGCGATGATGCACTTGCTAAACAAACCAAAAGTGAACAGCAGCTTCAGGATCAACTACAAGTACTCGGACAAGATTATCAGAAGCGTATCGATTTAGGGCGTCAGCGCATGGCTTATTTAGAAGAGCAAATTTTATCTCAAACAAAAGGGCTTGAAGAAAAACGCGATAGCTATAGAACCAACTACGATAAAGTTGCTCAGCAAGCTGCTCAAAACCGTAATGGAACAGTTTCGCGATCAGCCAGCGAAAAAGACTCTCAGCTAGCACAATATGATGAAATTCAAATAGAAGTGAGAGCCATTGATAATCAAATTTATGGTCTTAAACAAGAACAAACATTACTGAAAAATGATATTAACCGCTTGGTTAACTCAAACCAAATCTATCGTCTTGCGGCTTACGTCAGTAATAAAGAGCAAGCGATTGACGTTCCTAAGTCAACTGTTGGATTAGTTGCTTTGGTATGGTTTGCCTCATTGGCCTTTATTAGTGCAGTAACGGGGGTTTTCCTTGCGATTGCAGGTATTTATATGCAACGTATCTATGCGAAAGATGACGAGTACGAAACACACTCACACTATAACGCTTTGAGCACCAGTCAAAATAACAATAACGAGTAGGCAGTCAACTCATCATTGTTAGATAAAACCAGTGTAGGTTCTCTACTCTGGTTTTTTTTCGTTTAACAAATAACAGAACAATATCAAAAGTTATGAAAAAATACTTCAATCCAAGCGACAAATAGCATTAAAGAATACTTGGATCAAAAATATAATATAAAAAATTGTGCATAACAATAACGCTTATCCCCACAATCATTTAGCATATCCGTCACTAGGTATTAAAAAATATCTCACACACGAACTAAACAAACGCTATATCTACTTGCTAATTACATCACTTCTATAACTTCTTCCTGACCTCTTTCTCTAAACAAAAACATTCTGCTTCATAAAAATAGATGAGCAAGTTTATGCGGTTAATAATGATCAAAATATAAGGCATGAGAAAGCAGGCGTTATTCATTCGCCTTTGTCTTAAATTCGCGCCGACGCGATGCGGAACGAAACAGGCGCAAACGAATTGAATGGCATAGTTAGCACTACGAAGCAGCTAAGCCTCTTGGGAGAAGAGTCATACTCTTTTAGGGCTTTTATGGGAATAAATGACGTTAACTCTACATTCTTTGGAATGGCAGGACGTAGACCTATACTTATTCCTTTGCAGCACACGATGATGATGCTCACTTCTGAATGCCTGTGGCAAATAGAAGAAAGATGGGGCGGTGAGTCAACGCCTCATCCCCTTCGGACATCGGTTTCTACCTTTGTGGT
>NZ_KZ454898.1:0-55358 GCF_002792415.1 Marinomonas sp. BSi20584 | reverse complement strand
AAAAAGACGCAGCTGTGCCGTTCAAAAAATCCGAAAACCGAAATTTTACCCACTCTTCAGCCACAGGCTTTCCCTGATGTAAATCTGACTTTTGCGTCCACGAATGACCATGCCGCGTTCACGGCCGCAATCTATTCGGAAGGTAAAAAAAGAAACCTGTCATCAAACTCAATTCCTCAAAATCAACGCGTTTAATTTGCCAATCAAGGCTGCGAAAAAAAGACGCAGCTGTGCCGTTCGAAAGATTAGAAAAACGAAATTTCGCCCACTCTTTACCCACAAGCTTTCCCTGATGTAAATAGGTTGGAAAACCGACTTTTGAGCCAGTGAATGACCACGCCACGTTCACAGTCGCAATCTATTCAGAAGGTTAAAAAAGAAATCTGTCATCCATCTCAACTGCTCAAAATCAACACGTTTAATTTGCCAATCAAGGCTGCGAAAAAATACGCAGCTGTGCTGTCAATAAAAAATCCATTGCTCATGCGACCTAACGGAACAAGACATCGCCAACATGCATTCGACACATTTCAATTCGCTAGAGCCTGTTCTATTCAGTACTCTTCATTTTTTAGCAGCGAGCCTTGACTACTGAAACCTAGTAAAATCACCTATAGTTTCTCGCAAGACCCAGCAATGCATTTAAGACACAGACACATCGCTGAAATATTCACTAAAAACGATCCAAGCTCTTGAAAAGACTTGATCAAAAAAGCCTATCTCAAAGCCGATCAAGAGCAAAACAACACACATATCGTGATCTGTTTACTCAATAATCGCCTGCGACATAAGCCTCAACACCACATAAAACTCCTCCCCAAAACCACCCAAAACGCACACAAAACACGCTATTTGGGCAAAAAAAAGCCGGGTGAAAAAATCACCCGGCATAAAAGGCACCTCTAGGAGAGAGAAGTAGCCCATTTTCCGAGACAAACTCGAATCGTTTGCAAAAGCTGCAATCTAGTGCCGCTTCACATCATGCTATTTTGTATAAATTAATTACCTAATAAAGATAATGCAGTCTGAGGGCGCTGATTTGCTTGAGCAAGAATAGTACTACTTGCCTGCTGCAAAATTTGCTGACTAGTAAGGTTAGCTGTTTCTTGAGCAAAATCGGCGTCTCGAACTCGAGCACGAGCTGAAGATACGTTTTCAGAAATATTACTCAAGTTAGTAATTGTAGAACTAAATCGGTTTTGTATCGCACCTAGCTCTGCTCGCTTAGAATCCACCGCAGATATCATATTATCCAAGATTCCAATCATAGACTGAGCATTCAACATACTAGAAACAGATGCCGTTGTTACGTCAACCTGTACTTGAGCCTGACTTGAAAGTCCTGACATGGTAAAACCATTATTCCCCAAGTAATCAATAGATTGATTGGGACCACCAGACTGCAAAGTAAAACTGATAGTTTGGTTTGCATCAGCACCAACTTGGAAAACACCTTGAAAAGTACCATCTAATAAGTTAGCGCCACCAAATGTAGTTGTGTCTGCAATACGGTTAATTTCTTTGGATAATTGTGCCATCTCTTGTTGTAGAGCAACACGGTCTTTGTCTGAGTTTGAGCCGTTTGCAGCCTGGATAGACAAGGTACGCATACGTTGGAGCATGCTTGTCGTTTCATCCATAGCACCTTCGGCTGTTTGAGCTAAAGAAATACCATCATTTGCGTTTCGTACAGATTGGTTCAAACCATTAATCTGTGAAGTCAAACGATCTGATATTTGAAGACCCGCTGCATCATCTGCTGCACTATTAATACGAAGACCTGATGATAAACGCTGATAAGCAGTATCAAGATCTCGACTTGAACTAGTAAGCGATCGCTGAGCATTAAGCGAGGATACATTTGTATTTACATATAAAGCCATTTTATCTCTCCTAAAAACATTTTTTTAACGAGACAACCTTTTGATTTAATTAGTTATTTGGTTTTTGTCTCTTATTAAAGTTATCGACACCTTGGCGCTGATCTTTAATATTTTTTTATACTTTTTTTGAATTTCTTACATTTTCTTAACTCAAAAAAAGCGGTACCTACAGTTATCGAACTCAGAGTAAATAACTTTAAGAATAAAAGTGAAAAACACGAAAAAGACTTAAAAAAGACATAAAAAATACATAGACATCTAACGATCTACTTCCCAGTGAACGGTGAACGGTGAACGGTGAACGGTGAACGGTGAACGGTGAACGGTGAACGGTGAACGGTGAACGGTGAACGGTGAACGGTGAAATTATGAAATATGATTAATAAACTGCAAACCAAATACTTGAGGATCCACCTCTTTTTCTATTCTCACCTCCGTCCTTAAGTTAGCAGATTTATTTAACTCAATATCAGAAGCTTCAACAAACGCCTTATTTGTAGCACTATAAACCTGACGAATTAAAGAAGGCTGGAACGATTTATTCAATGTCAAAACGAACCCAATACGCCCGTTAGATAAAGACACACAAGAGCCAACAGGAATACTGCCAATGCTTTTTAAGAAGACCGCAAGCAGTTGTTTATCGAATGCTAGACCCGACTCTTTACGCATCTGCTGACATGCTTTAATTGGCCCTATAGAAGGTTTGTGAGGTTGTTCTGATGTCATGGCATCATAGGCATCAATGATCGCTGCTATTTTCCCATAGACTGAAATTTCTTGATCTTGTTTACCCGCAGGATAACCTGAGCCATCAATTTTTTCATGGTGATCAGACAGCATCTGATAAACCGCCTTAGGAACGCCGTCGCATTTTTGTAATATTTGCTCTCCGAACTGGATATGTTTACGAAATAAATCAAACTCGCTATCCGTCATTTTTGTGGTTTTTGTTACCATGGCTATCGGTAAACGAAAGCGCCCCAAATCAAACAACAATGCGCCAAGCGTAATCACCTCAACATAAGCACTCGATAATTTCATTGCTTTGGCAAAATGAATACCAAGTACAGCCATACCCATAGCATGCTGTTCTAAATAAATTGAAGCGTCTTTTATATGACGTATTGCCATTAGCGAAAAATTATTACGAGTGTGAGACTCAATAAGTCGACGACAAAACTTCATAAGCTCTAGTATTTCTAGCTGGTCACCACGCTTAAAGCGCTCCACCTGAGTAGACAGTAAAGAATACCCATCCTGAAATATTTTAAGCGCTGTGGCCGTTTCATCATCAAATGAAGTAGGAATGAATTTACTTTCTACTGGCGTTTTTCTAAGCACTGCAGACTTTAATGTTTGTTGCTCCACTTCCACAGCCGGATTTGAGCTATCAATCGCAGCCTCTTTATTTAAGTCACCACTTTTATCCATTCGAGCTTTGTAACTAAGGATATATTCTCTTGTCTGCTCGTTTAGTTCTTGTCTAAAGTAGCGAAAAAGGCTTTGACCTCTGCCATGCTTACTACGTAACTCTTTTGTGTTTAGATCAGGATTAAGCTTTTTAAGACTTCTGACAGAGCGACCGCTCGCAATAGACATGCACAAAATAAGAAACCGCTCCTGTGCATCATAAAGACGCTCGCGTCGGCTATTTAATAATTTACCATCAGAAAAATACGGATCATAAGGAAGGAATTCAGAATCTAATGTTGGACGCAATAAATCAAATGCTAGTTGGCGCATAGCGATACCAACAATTCGATCTTTTCTACCATGGAGTTTTATAAGGCTTTGAACACGCTTACTTCCAACAACCTTATCTTTAATTTCTAAGATATCAAGTATTTCATGTATGTCGAAATACCCAACATTGATATCAGCCCCAAAACAGGACTCCATTTTAAATACTGACATCTTTTACCTTACACCCTAGAGCTTACATTTTATTAAATAGAGAAAGATTACTCATACGAGTAAACACTTTTTGTGAAGCGCTGAGTGCAGATTCTTTCATAGATAATTCTGTCGCCGCGGCGGCAATATCTAACCCTCCAACACGATCTTGAGTAACGGCATTCGATAATTGATTTGCTGAACTAAAATTCTCTTTATCTCGAAGAATATTCAAACGAGACCCTACTGAGGATCGCCCTTCACTTACCATACGCTGAGCATTTTTAATACTGGTAGTAGCATCAGAGAAAGCAGCTTCTCGCTGTCCCTTTGTAGAATTATTATCACTTAGCACAGCAAGAGTATCATTAATTTCGTTTAATACATTATCACGCCTAGGTTTATCTAAAGAAATACCAGCCGTCGCTCCTGGCGCACCTCTCATAAGAAATGACATACCACTGAAAGTAATTGGCTTACCTGCTGTATACAATCCAGAAGATACCACCTCACCTAAATTATTAGTGATGCTATAGGTTCCTGGAGTACCATCAAAGGCTCGCTGTCTGTCTAAATCTTCTTTCGAGTCTGCCCCTAGATTCGCGCCAGCAACAACTGGCGGAGTATTTCCTGCCGGAACAATTGGTGTCGTGGTTATAGTAAATACATTCGAAAGAGGATTTTCAGGGTCATAGTTATCCTCCATAAATTTATCGAAATCTCCTTGATTCTCTACTTTAGCAGAAAACGATACATCCCCAGCTAATAATTGCGCAGAAAAAGTACGACTAGTCCAAATATCCTGAAAGAGTTTTTTCCCAGAATCAGTAACAGGTATTTTCATATTCTCGGATATTTGGGCATACTTTTGCCCTTCATTGCCGGCCCATTGATAACGACCTTGACCATCTAAAATAAATGGTGGTCCCTGCGTATCAGTCCCTGCAAAGATATAGTTCCCATCAGCACTTTTAGAATTCATTAACTCAGCCATTGATTCTGTAATCAAAGCAACCTCTTGAACAATTGCATCGATATCGGCTTGAGTATTCGCATCATTTTGCGCTTGGATAAGAAGAGAGTGAGCATCATCCATAGAATCATTCAAACTATCTAACGCTACTTCTTGATATTCAAGATGACTCGTAGCCATTTTAATAGATTCGTCAAAAATTTTTAGGCGATTATTATTACCTTCATACATCAATATTTGACTAGCGCCCACAGGGTTATCACTCGGTCTAACAATATCAGTTTGTGCCGAAATTTTTTCTTGAGCGCTAAGGATTTTTTCATTTGCTTGGCCAATCGCCCGGCTCGACTGACCATAAATTAAATTATTCGTCACTCGCATAAACTTACCTCATAATCCCTAGTAAAGTTTCAAACGTCGTACGAGCAGCTGTAACAACTTGCGCAGATGCGGAATAAGATTGTTGGTATTTCATAAGATTCACCGCCTCCTCATCAAGACTCACCGCCGACAACCTGTCGCGACGATTGACACTATCGTTCATAATCACTTCACTAGATTCTGCATGACCAGCCACTTCAGCTGTTTTTGCTCCAACATAGGAAATAAAACCCGCAAATGCTTTGACTAAACTCGCTTTTCCTTCCACTAACGACTGATTTTGTAAATCCACTAACGCCAATCCATTAAAATTATCAGATTGGCCAATTTCATCCGTACTGATAGAAAACTCATCGCCTGACTGTGGCTTAGATGATACAGACACATCAAACCCAGCATCTTTGGACAATCCAGCCTTTTCAAGTAAATCTGTATACTCAAAAACATTATCTACTGAGGCAATCTCCACCCCAGAAGCATCACGAACGACATATGAATTAGGTGATGTAAAATAAATTGAATGAGGAGCACTAGGATACAGAGAGCCATCAGATGCAAACGCAGAAGTCGCTGGTTTAGTATTTGTAACAGAAGATAAAGATATTCTGGCCTCGGATAAATTATCCGAACTCGTAGACACACCTACAGGCGCACTCAAGGCAATATTATCGCCACTTTTAATTTTCAAATTTAAGCCCGCTGCCGCCCCCGCTGAAGGGGCAAAGCTAAAGACATCATCGTGATCGATAATATTAAAATCTTTCACCCTAATATCTAAACCTAACTCTTCAATTTTATAATAGCCATTGCTATCTGGAGTCATATTAGAAGGGTCAAATATTGTCGACTTACCTACAGCATTACCGTTTAAGTCGTATTTTTTTATCGCAAATCGATTATCGTCTGTTCTGGTGAATTCATAAGTATCTGTAGTGATTTTGGAGGCTTCTCCTGCTGATACTCTAACGGAAAAATCAGATAATTTATGAGTATTATCAGCGCTAGAATAAACACTTATATCTTCCAACGAGAACAAGTCTTTACCAAAATCTCCGTTCGCATCAAGACCTTTACCATTCTGCATATTCATAGCATCCGATATAGCAATAGCATTCTGACCTAGAGTACGATCTGCATATTCACTAAACTCAGAGCGAAAATCCACTAAACCACCAACACTACCACCAAGACTATCGCTTTTTAAAGCGACATTGTAATCACCAAAACTTACGACCAAATCAATCTTTTTTGGGTTTAACTGATTAGGAACCACCTTTAATTCTGTTGGTGTTTGATCCATCACTAATGGTTGACCATTGGCTAGCTGAATCGTCATTAATCCATCGTCATTAAATTGCGCATTGATGTCCAAATACTTAGAAAGATCTTTCGCTAGCAGCTCCTGCTGGTCTCGTAACTCATTTGCAGGAGAAATTGACAACCCCTCTTCTCTGAGTATTTTGACGTTCAAATTAGAAATTCTAGTAGTGATAGAGTTAATGTCAGCTAAGGATGTTGTCAGTTGTTGATCAACCAGACTCTCTTGACCACTAACCATGTTAGAAAGTGCTTTATACTGTCCAACCAGGTTATTCAAACTAGAGTGTGCAAGCTGTCTTAACGATGATGAAGTAGGATCATTATTTGCAGCCTGCAACGCGCTAAAAGCTTTATCCAAATAACCAGAGAGAGAAATACTATCTTCAGCTAACAAGTTATCAGACATAGCCATCAAAGAATGGTAGGTATCATAATAGGAAAAGTCTGAAGTATCAGATCGTACCTGAGCGCTAACAAAATTATCAACAAGGCGCGAGGTATCACGAAGCACAACGCCACCAACAGGCGAACTAGCGGTATCGGTTCTTTGACGACTATAGCCCTCTGTATCCACATTGGCTGTATTTTGCCCAGTCGTATTAATACGGGCATTACTAGACAGTAGTCCAGACAAACCAATTGAATATAAATTTGAGCCCATAGCTCACACCCCTAGTACGTTTTTCAAAAATAACCTTGAGCTCTTCTTTAGCTCTATCGGCTATTAATGCAAGAACTTTACCAACGCTGAGAATTGAGTGGCTTTATTATTACAAACCTTGAAACCACTTACTTGAAAGGATATTGTCGATTTTTTCAGAGTACTTTGGATCCGTTGCGTAGCCGCCTTTTTGCAAAGAAGCGGCAAACATTGACGCATCATCCCCAGCCCGCAAGGCGTCTTTATACCGCTCACTAGAAGATAAAAAATTCGCATAATCATCAAAGCTTTGCGAAAAAGAATCATAAGCACGAAACGCTGCTTTTTCACGCTTGGCCACACCATCACGAAACTCTAAGGTATTTACAACAGCCCTATCGCCTTGCCAACGATTATCCGCTTTTATACCGAATAGATTAAAACTCGCTGCGCCGTCTTCTTTAGCAATCGGATATTTCCCCCACCCCGTCTCTAATGCTGCTTGAGCCAATATTGCTTTGGGATTTACACCAAGTTTCTCGGCGGCATGCTGAGCATGTGGCCATAGGTTTTCAACAAACTCATCAGGCGACCCGAACACCACAGAAAGTGCTGAGGGTGCAGAAGAAGACCCCGTAGAGGAAACATTTAGGGATTTTTGCTCCACCTCCTGCTGAACTGATTGTATAAATTCAGTAGAAGCGCGGTGGGCCAAAGCTTGAATTCGAACCAAGTCTTGTTTGGCGACCTGATTCAAAAAATCAGTATCTCCTCGCTCTTTCGCTTCAGGCGAACTACTCCGACCTTGCTGTTGAGTTTGATACTGACGAATCAGAGCCTCGGATAGTCCAATACCACCAGACTGAGCCATGCTCTGAGACATCTGTGAATCCATCATCTCTTGATATTGCTTGGTTTGAGCGCTGGAAAACAGGCCGCTACCAATCGCTTCATTCGTACTACGCATGTTTTTTAACAGCATATTAATAAAGATAGACTCAAACTGCTGAGCAACGTCTTTTAACGCAGCATCAGGATCTTTTTGCGCCTTGGTCTTTAAATCGGTTAGCGTAGAAAAATCAGCAAAAAAATCTTGCTTTGGCGGTACTGAGTTCATAACCAAGCCTATATCACCACTAAATCAGCGTTAATCGCACCGGCTTGCTTTAAGCCTTCCAAGATCGCCATAACATCACCTGGCGCAGCACCAACTTGATTGACTGCACGAACAATGTCGTTGAGCGAAGCGCCTGGATCAAACACAAACATATGACCGCTATTTGGCGCGATTTCAATGCCTTCTCGTGGCGACACGATAGTCTGTCCACCTGTAACCGTGCCATCTTTTCCAACAACCGGCGGCACTTCTTTGATAGTCACCGTCAAGCTTCCATGCGTAATCGCAGCTGGAGATACTTTAACGTGCTGACCAATTATAATGGTTCCAGTGCGAGAGTTAACCACGATGCGCGCACGCTCTTCAGCAACCTCAACATCTAGATTTTCAAGTATCGATAAATACGTAACACGCTGACTCGAATCTCTTGGTGCAGACACTCTAATCGATGTAGCGTCTAGTGTCGTCGCCACACCTGGTCCTAAAAGATTATTAATTTTATCAGTGACTTGTTTTGCTGTTGTAAAGTCTGGGCGATTAAGGTTAAACGTCAAGGTGTCACCCGTATTAAAACTACTGGGAACGATACGCTCTACACTTGCGCCATTGGGTATACGACCAACTGTAGGGACATTGCTTGTGGTTCGCGACCCATCAGCCCCATTGGCACCCAAACCACCAACAACTAAATTGCCTTGAGCAATCGCGTAAACCGCGCCATCAGCACCTTTTAATGTGGATAAAAGTAGCGTCCCACCACGTAACGCACTCGCGTTGCCAATAGATGAAACTGTCACATCAATTTTTTGACCTGGTTTAGAGAAAGCAGGCAAAGTAGCCGTTAAAGAGACCGCTGCAACATTTTTAGACGTAGCATTCACACCTTCTGGCAAGGTCACACCAAAACGAGACAGCATACTAGCAAAGCTCTGATTGGTAAAAGCTGTACTATCACCTGTTCCATTAAGACCAATCACCAAGCCATAACCAAACAATTGGTTTTCTCGGACGCCCTGAACACTAGCAATGTCCTTCAGACGCTCAGCCTGAACAGAAAAAGATAAAAAATATAAGACAATTAGCGCTATGTGCTTCATCACATCACCTATTGAAAGGAGCAAACCTCTCAGTTGTTAGATCATTAAATTAATAAGGCATATCACTAGAGTTAAGTAAACGACTCACCCAACCTTGCTCGCTTCCTGCGGCAACATCTCCGGTTCCAGAATACGTAATTCTCGCATCCGCAACACGTTCAGATTCTACTGTATTGTTTGGAGAGATATCTTGTTTACGCACCACCCCAGAGAAACGAATGTATTCGTCTCCTTGATTTAAACGTAGCCATTTCTCTCCACGCACTGCCAACAAGCCATTTGGATAGGCTCTATAGACAGTCACCGAAATCGTTCCACTTAAACTATTATTTTGATTCGCCGATGCATTTCCTGAAAAATCAGTTCCTTGCTGAGGGAGCGTTGTATCTACTTTTAACTCTTGACCTAATACTGTCGGATTTTCAATCGTTGCCGAAGAGGACTTAGAAACAGTTGCAGCATTAGCTTTCGTTGACGTCGTCGTTTCATTCAAATTAATGGTTAAGATGTCACCCACTTTACTGGCTTTCTGATCTCCGAAAAATACATCCCCCATACTGGTCTGGTAAATACCGCCAGTTGGTGCTTGCGAAGGATTCATACCATTCGGGTACACTGGCGCATAATAAGGATCATCCGACTGAATGGATTGACTAATACTAGGTCCATTTAATGGATCATTAGGATCTGGTACAAAACCTTTACGCGGAACATCTGATGAAGGCTCTGCTGGTGTTTCACTATTATCACCAGCAACTGCGTCAATAACCGCATCCGTTGCAGCCGCCGCAGCTCCAGCCGCTGCTGCATTGGCAACCGCTTGTTCGTTAACATCCCAAGAGAGACAACCAGACAAACAAGCACTTAACAAAACCAAGAACGCAAATTTAATCTTCATCATATTCCACACGTTACTATAACTGCTGTATTGCAAAGCTCATCATACCATCGGCAGATGCTATGACTTTTGAGTTCATTTCATAGGCCCGCTGCGTCGTGATCATATTGACAAGTTCTTCAATAGAATTGACGTTGGAGGCCTCAAGCATTCCCTGAGCTATAGTACCTAATGAGTCAGTTCCAGGTACACCAACTAATGGCGGACCACTAGCATTTGTCTCAGTAAAAATATTCTGCCCTGAAGCACTTAACCCAGTTGGGTTTATAAAACCAGCAATATTAAGAGCACCGACCTGCTGAGCATCAGCATCGCCATTTTTACGCACAGACACAACACCATCTTCTGCAATCATGATTTCAATCACATCAGGATCAATTTGAATCCCGGGTTCAACCACCAAGCCGCCCGATGTCGCAAGCTGTCCCTGACTATTTAATTGAAGACTACCATTACGTGTATAAGCAATGGTTCCATCTGGTTGTAACACTTGCAAGAAACCTTTCCCTTGAATAGCAATATCAAGCTGTCTATCCGTCATATTATAGTCGCCATTGGAGAAGTCTTTTTGCGTTGCTCCAACTTTTACACCAGTACCTAACTGCAAACCTGATGGCAATTCCGCGTTCTGAGCACTCAAACCACCCGGTGCACGTACGGTTTTGTACATCAGATCTTCAAATACAGCTCTATCTTTCTTAAATGCAGTTGTCGAAACGTTTGCCAAGTTGTTGGCTACTACGTTTAACTGCTTATCCATCGCACTCAAACCGGTTTTACTGACCCATAATGCTGAATTCATAAAAGCCTCTTATTTAATTCCGTTAAATTCTTTACGTTATTTGTTAAGCACTTGCAGATTGCTCTTAAGACGTACGCTGTAGTATACGAGCTGAAGAGTCTGCGTTATCTCGAATGGTATCCATCATCTTCACGTTCATTTCGAAGCGGCGCGCTAAGTTCATAATATGCGTCATCTCTTCTACCGCATTCACGTTACTACCTTCGATAAAACCACTGACCAATTGCACATTCGGATCAGGGTCTAACGCTTGACCATCACGTGAATGAATCAATCCGTCTTCTTCTTTGCGTAAATTTTGTTTATCAGGATTAACCAATTTAATCTGGTTTAGCACCGCAACTTCGTTATTTGCGCCACCTTGAGGAACAATAGAAATAGAACCATCAGCGGTAATGTTAATACTATCAGCAGGTGGCAAAAAAATAGGCCCACCTACACCAGCAACTGGCAAACCTCTTCCTGTTACTAATTGCCCTGCGGCATTAATTTGAAAATCACCAGCTCGAGTATAAGCCTCTTGCCCACTTTCATCATAAACAGCAATAAAACCATCTCCAGCAACGGCAACATCCAAATTGCGGCCTGTCTGTATCATATCGCCTTGCGTATAACGCGTTGCTGGGTTCTCCGTCATCGCATAGACACGACTAGGATGATAGTCACCATATACCTGCATAGAGCGAGCTTGCTCGAAATCTGAACGAAAGCCTGTTGTACTCACGTTCGCCAAATTGTTAGCGTGTATTGTTTGAGCATTCATGGTTTGTACGCCACCACTCATTGCCAAATATAAGGCCTTATCCACTACAATTCTCCCAGAAGAATTTATATAACTAAGATAACTACTATCAAAAAACGTACCAACTTATAAAAGTAATAAAAAATCCAAAAAAAAGGCCGAAACAGCAAGGCTGATTCGGCCACAAATCTTCTCTCTCCAGAAAATTAACGCAGATTTATTATCGTCTGAGTAACAGTATTTTCTGTTTCTAATGTTTTACTGTTAGCTTGGTAATTACGCTGCGCCTCTATAAGGGCAACAAGTTCAGCGGTCAAATCAACATTAGATTCTTCTAACGCACCGCCTGCAATTTTACCTAGAGTTGCACTGTTAGGTCGGCCAATATCAGCAGGCCCCGAAGTTTTCGTTGCCACCCACATCGTATGACCTGACGGCATCAAACCGTCAGTACTATCAAATGTTGCCAAGGCAATCTGGCCAAGTGTTGCCGTTTGTTGGTTGGTATAATTGGCTATCAACAAGCCATCACTATCAAAGGACACACCTTGTAGCTCTCCAGCAGAAAAACCGTTCTGCTCAAAAGTATCAGTATTAGCTAGCGCAAATTGCGTTGAACCGGCCAAATCAAGCTGCGTAATACGCTCTCGATTTGTTGGATCAATCCCTCTTACTTCTAGAGGAACTGGCTGTTCAATTCCAAGAGGCGATATACCACGATACACCCCCATCAGATTACCTGCTGCATCAAAAGAAACCGCGGTATTCTTTTCCAGATATCGAGCATCTTCCCCAGTTGTTGGGTCAACAAAACTTTCCTCACCATCCATAGTGACACGCAGTTCATAAGTATTATTTTCACCCTGCTTTATAAAATAATACCCCAAAGTATGAGACTCCCCTAAAGAGTCATAAGTTGTTCGAGTATTACCATACGAATAGGTATCTGGGTTCAGTGGATCAAAAGCCTCACGAGAAACGATACTTGAATCTCGAATTTCCTCAGGTGTCAACGTAGCCGTAATAGCTGCGCCCCCCAATGTCCCACTAACAGCTAACGGTGCCTTAGTACCTGTCGCCACATCAACAGAATTAGGCTCATTCGGCCCCACATAGAGAAGTGAAAATGGAGGTTCCTCAACACCATCACCATTATAGTCTGTACCACCTTCGGCAGTATTGAAGGTAGCGTAAGTTTCAGCAAGAAAAGGCAATCCCGCATCATCCGTTAAATTACCATCAACCGTTGCATGCACTTTATAAGTATTTGGCAATTCACCTTTAGCATAATAATACGTCACTATATGCGACTGCCCATTCCCATCAACAACCCCTTGCGTTTGCGTAAAGTTGTATGTATCAGGATCATTGGGGTCAAATATAGCTTTAATAAAAGGTGGAACATCTTCGTTTTTAGAGTCCAAATTGACTTTCAAACTCATTGAAGTAGTAGGCTCAGGCGGAATACGATCGGTTGGGATTTTCAAATCAGCTAAATTTCCACCAACCACACCATCTACTGCATTAAACCCTTGGACATTGTTACCACTATTGGTAACTAAAAAACCATTTTCATCCAGCTTGAAATTACCGGCACGAGTATAAGCATTAGCAATCCCAGCATCGATAACAAAAAAACCACTACCATCGATAGCAAGATCTAAGTTGTTATCAGTATAAGATAAGTTTCCCGACGAGAACTCTTGAGAGACTTTACTCACGCTCACACCTGAACCGATATTATTACCACTTCCGGCACCAAGCACACTGGTGTTATAAAGATCATCAAACTCAATACGTGACTTTTTAAAGCCTGTAGTATCGGCGTTGGCAATATTATTACCTGTAACACTTAAATAATCGGCAGAGGCCTTAATGCCAGATAATGCAGTATTGAATCCCATAATGCGCTCCAATCACCCTAATATTTCTAATTCGTTCGTAAGTTTAATTTTGCCGTGGTTTTCCACGTTTAAAACCGTGCCATTTTCACCATTTATGGTGACACCTTGAATACGCGTAGGAACCTGAGTGCTTATCGCAGATATTTCGCCTTGCTCATTGATTGATGACGCGGCAAAACGATATTCACCAGGCGGCAAAACATTTCCCTCGTCATCTAACTTATCCCACTTGTACTCACCCGTGCTTAGCTCGGCGGTACGAACAAGACGGTTGTCCGCGTCGTATATTTTTAATGTTGCAGCCTGAGAGTTTTCAGGGATCATAGCTTTGAGCTGAACAGCCTCAACATTATCCCCCACCTTCACCTTACTACCATCCATCAAAATAGACTTACCAACTAAGGTAGAAGCACTAAGTGCTTGATTCGACGTAAGCGAAGTGGCCATATTTTCTAATTGATCAGAGATACTAGTGAGTCGCTCTAACGAACTAAATTGAGACATCTGCGCCACCATGTCATTGGTGTCTTGCGGTGCAGTCGGATCCTGTCCTTTAAGCTGCTCTATATAAAGCTTTAAAAAGACATTTTGATCAGCAAGTGCCGCCTCATCTTTCTGCACCTCTGGCTTTTCAATACCAGCCTTTGTCTTAGCCGCTTCGGTTCCATATTGGGAAATCAACCCATTAAGACCTTTCGAGTCAGATATATTTGCCATCTGTCAGCTCCTATGACTGCCCAAGCGTGAGCATTTTCTGCATCATACTTTTGGCTGAGTTCATAATTTCTACGTTTGTCTGAAAAGAACGAGACGCTGACATCATATCTGCCATCTCTTCCATCGGGTTTACGTTCGGATAAAACACGTAACCATCTTCATTTGCCATTGGGTGATCTGGTTCGTATCGAGGCTGTAAAGGTGCGTCCGATTCCACAATGCCATCTACTTTTACCCCAACACCAGAACCGGTATCATCTTTGTTCGCATTGTTCCAACCATATTCACGCATGCTGTCATTCATCATTTGTGAAAATACGGGCTTACGGGCACGATAAGTTTGATCAGCCGAACTTGCCGCACTGTCTACGTTCGCCATGTTGCTTGCAATCGTATTCAAACGTATGGTTTGAGCACTCATTGCAGATCCAGAAATGGTAAAAATATTACTCAAAGACATCGTCATTAATTCCCAGTAAGCGCTTTTTTCATGCCGTTAATTTTTCGATCCAAGAACATAAAACTCGTATCAAACTGTAATGAGTTTTGAGCGTACTCAGCCTGCTCTCTTTGCATATCAACCGTATTACCATCCAAAGATGGCTGGTTAGCATTTCGGTACAACAAACCGTCAGGCTCACCAGAAAAACCTTCCGCAAAAATATGACGTGAGTTTGTCCCAGCAAGCTGTAATTTTTTACTTTCATTATTTAAAAGCGAATCGAACGAAATATCTCTCGCCTTATAATTTGGCGTATCAGCATTGGCAATATTGTTTGCAAGGACAGCCGCTCTCGCGCTACGAAACTCAAGCGTCTTATCATGTCCAGCAAATGCACTTGCAAAAGAAATAGCCATTGGATCCTCAAAGAAAAATATTATTCATCTATACAAGCAACATAAAGCAATTATAGTGCCAATAAATAATAACCTTATTTTTCATACACTTAATTAGAATTGAAATAAGAACGGCAAAAAGCGGCAACAAATATAGGGAGAAAAATAGACCCACTTTGTTGTAGTTTGACTATAGGACAGGATAGTAAAAACAAAAAAAGCAGCCATCAAGCTGCTTTTTATAACGCAATAATGATCTAATTAGGACAACAGCCCTATTAGCAATTAGATAGCGCTGTTTACAAAGTCTACCAATTGAGATTTAGACACTGCACCCACTTTAGTCGCTACCACTTCACCACCTTTAACGATAAGCAAAGTAGGAATACCACGTACATTGTACTTAGGCGCTGTTTCTTGGTTTTCGTCAACGTTAAGTTTAACAACTTTTACTTTGCCTGCGTATTCAGCAGCAACGTCTTCCAAAACTGGCGCAATCATTTTACAAGGACCACACCATGGAGCCCAAAAATCTACAATCACAGGGATGTCTGAATTAAGCACTTCTTCTGCAAATTGAGCATCAGTGATTTGAATTGTGTTCTCACTCATAATAATTCCTCAAAATTCTATATTTAACTAATGAATGTAGATAGTGTATCACTAAATGATTGGGGTAAAAACGAGTTCTCTTTAATTAAAGCGATAGAAAAATGCTATATCATTAAAGATCGAATGACTGTTGGCAATTCAAGTAACGAATGTATTTCTGCATGAGAGCGAGCGCCCCAATCATCTCCCCAACGCTGAGCACCATGACGATTAAACCAAATACTTTTTGCTCCAGCATTTGACGCACCAAACACATCATCCATAGGGTGATCACCAACATGAATAAGCTCAGATAAGTCTACACCAGCTTTTTTTGCTGCCATTGAAAATACATCAACAGCAGGCTTTGCAACACCAACCTGGTCTGCTCGTACAGCAAAATCAAAGTACTGCCCTAAACCGACATAAGGATGAAATACATCAGCATTACCGTTGGTGATAACAGCCAAAGCATAATCCTGGCTCAAAGCTTCCAAGACATCCACAACGTGAGGGTAAAGATCAACCTTTTGACGCCACTCACAAAAGTGCGCCAGCGCAGCACCAGCAACAGATTCAGCTTCCTCAGAAGGCAACCCAAATTGCTTTAACGCAAGCTTATATACAGCTAAGCGAATCGCAGTCAGATTAAAAGCCATTTCTGGATTCTTAGATAATACTTGGCCTTTTAACTCCTCTCGGGCGAGAAGCGAATATTGCAGAGAGAAACCAGGAAAGCGCTCTTCAAACCAAGACTCCATGGCATATTCCGCTCGCATAATGACCGGAGCGACATCCCATAAAGTATTATCAAGGTCAAAGGTAATAAGCATGCTCACGGCAACAACCTCAATAGAATCGCACTCAATAAATCAGCGAGGTACTGAAGAAACAAGGCGCCTTTTTCCTTTTCAAAAGCCGATTTGCTTTCTGCCCCTAACACCAGAACACCACATTTTCTAATCTCTCCGCCTTCTCGCGAAAGAAGCGGTAAAACAGCAACAGAACGAATAGACGTAGCATCATCAAGGAAAAGAAAGCTCATTTCATTTGCTGGTAACATTCCACAAAAACAGTCCGTAAACCCAGCAGCATGAGACAAAAACATATCGTCTTCCACCAGCTTATGAGACCTAACAGCACTATCTGGAAACTCGCCGTATAAAACCAATTCATGATGAGACACTTCAAAATCGTCTCTCACCATATCGTCGACAATAACTGCTAGGTCGTCTAAGGAGCTACAGGTAAGACCTGCTAATACTAAACGACGACTTTTTTGCATAGTAGACTCATTTTCACGAGCCACTTCGACTAAACGCTCAAATTGAGCACGATAATCAGCCGTCGACTTGCGTAACAAATTCACCTGATATTCAAGTAACGAAACTACTTTCCCATTAACTGGATGAGGAAGTGTCAGACTCTCCAACAAATCAGCATGCCGAATAAAAAAATCCGGTGTTTTTGACAAATATTGAATCACTTCTTCTTCGCTCATAATCCCTCTATAGGTAAATTTGACCTTCGAATACTTTCTCAGCGGGACCTGTCATAAGAATAGGCGAGCCTTCACCCTGCCATTCAATATGTAAATCTCCGCCGCGCAAATGGGCTGTCACTTTAGGTGATAACCATCCCTGTTTAATTCCAGCAACAACCGCCGCACAAGCACCAGTTCCGCAAGCCTGAGTTTCACCCACGCCACGCTCATAAACACGTAAATTGATTTCATCAGGATTAATAACCTGCATAAAGCCAACATTCACCTTTCTAGGAAAGCGCTCATGACACTCAATCAACGCACCAACTTTAGCAACCTCATCATCCATTAGTTGATCAACTTTGATCACTGCATGGGGATTACCAACAGACACTGGTGTCATTAAATATTCAGTGCCATCAGCCATTATGCTGTAAAGAGTGTCACAAGGTTCTGCTGTAAACGGCAAATCCTGCGGTTCAAAACTTGGTGCTCCCATGTCTACCGTAACTAAACCACCGTCTAGCACACGTAATTGGATCGCACCGCGCTTTGTTTCAACATTGATAATGCGCTTATTCGTTAACTCTCGATCTAAAACAAATTTAGCAAAACAACGAGCACCATTTCCACAATGCTCAACTTCACTGCCATCTGAATTATAGATACGATAACGGAAATCCATATCTGGATCAGTGGGTGGCTCAACCACTAAAAGCTGATCAAAGCCAATCCCCCAGTTACGATCACTCAACCTCTCGATTTGCTGTTTATTAAAAAACACCTTACGAGACACCGCATCGACTACAACAAAATCATTTCCTAGACCATGCATTTTGGTAAATTTTAATAACACGACGAACTCCTTAGTCTGGCAAGATTTGCTCACCAGCTAACTGATGTTCAATCGTTTCACGAGCACGAATCAAATAGGTTTTATCGCCATCGACCATAACTTCCGCAGCACGATTCCGGCTATTGTAATTTGATGACATTGTGAAGCCATAAGCTCCCGCAGAGCGAACCGCCAAAAGATCACCGGCCTGAATATCTAACTCACGATCCTTACCCAAAAAGTCGCCGGTCTCACAAATAGGACCGACAAGATCGTAGTTGCGCTTGCCCTCTGGCGTTGGCAACAAAGAGACAGGAACAATGTTCATCCACGCGCCGTATAAAGATGGGCGGATAAGGTCATTCATCGCACCGTCAATGATGGCGAAGTTTTTATGCGGATTGCATTTCAAAAACTCAACTTGTGTTAATAAGATACCAGCGTTCGCTGCGATAGAACGACCTGGCTCAAAAGCCAGTTCGAAATTTCTACCTTTTACTTTCTCAAGCAGTAGCTTAGCGTAATCAGAAGGCTCTGGTGGTACTTCGTCACGATAACGAACACCCAACCCGCCACCCAGATCAAGGTGTTTAATTGTAATGCCGACTTCAGCTAGTTCATCTACCAAACCAATAAGACGATCGAATGTATCTAAGAAAGGTTTTAGTTCTGTCAATTGTGAGCCGATGTGGCAATCTACGCCCATAACATTTAAGTTAGGTAATTCATGAGCAATTTTGTAGATACGAACCGCGTCTTTAATATCGATGCCAAACTTGTTTTCTTTCAAACCCGTTGAAATATAAGGATGAGTTTTAGCATCGACATCAGGATTGACGCGTAAAGATACAGGCGCCACTTTGCCCATTTCGCCAGCAACTTGATCCAATCGGTATAGTTCTGCTTCAGATTCGACGTTAAAGCAATGAATACCGACTTCTAACGCCCGACGCATTTCCACGGCTTGTTTACCTAAACCGGAGAACATAACTTTTGAAGGCTCGCCACCCGCTTTTAAAACACGCTCAAGCTCACCAACAGAAACAATATCGAAGCCTGATCCCAAGCGAGCTAAGACATTCAAAATCGCAATATTAGAACAGGCTTTTACCGCATAGCAGATCAAGGTTGGGTGTGATGCGAATGCATCCGCGTAAGCTTTATAGTGACGTTCAAGAGTGGCACGAGAGTATACGTAACAAGGCGTACCATACTGATTTGCAACATCTGACAAGGCAACATCCTCTGCATGCAGAGTCTGATTCGAATAATTAAAAAAGTCCAAAAGGGAATCCTCAGCTATAAAGACGATTCTTGCTGCGTTTCAGCCGTGTCACTCGGTAAATAAAGCGCACCTTTATTTCCGCAAGCTGTAAGGAAAACAGCCAACACACACACTGAAAGCAACTTAAACATCATCTTATCTCTTCTATTTTTGATTGAGACAGTATACCTTGCAGCCAGTTCGTTTCCCAACCCCAGCGAGCTAATTACATAGATATTCTTTGGACAGTATTCTTTAGACAGAATAGGCATGCGCTTTACCTTGAATTTGCTATATTTACCTCAAGCTATAAAGACACTGACTTAAGTTGGACTCAAACATCGCTAACTTCAACAAAACACAAAAAACAAGAAGCTTAATGAAAAACAAGATTGCCCCATGGATGGCTGCACTTGTCTGTGCCATCGCAATACACATACTCATAATCGAAGTATCAGACAGCCAACATTGGTTTGATGTAGACACTCAACCCTCCACTTTTGAATTGTTTTTATTACCGGCAACACAAAAAACACCAAATAATGAGCCAACTGAAGCGGAAGTATTTAACCAGAGCGAAGAAACTAAACCAGTGGATGCTCAGCAAGCTGAAACAACGCTAGCCACAGAAGAAACACAACCTGCAAAAACTGAGCAAGCGGAACAAATAGAAGAAACAGACTCAATAATACCAACTGAGCCACCAGCCAGCATTGTGTCTGAAAAACCTACAGGCAAAGAACTAAGTGAAAGAAATAATGGATTTGATCCTCAAGAAGTAATAAACAACATAGACAATGAGCAGGTGTTATCAGAAACGTCTTTACAAGATAATGCACTGAATCCAAATATTAATACGGCTCAGTTAAGCTCCGACAAACCAGAACTACTTGATTTATCAAAAGTATCTTTGTCGCCAGATGTACAGGATGAAGCACTAACTGGTGTTTTCTCTGAAGAATTGAGAGATAAAATTACAGAGTCGAAGAAAGCACAAAAAGACTATTTGAAAGGCTTAACAAAAGAAGTCGACTACCCAATCACCAAAGACGCGGATGGTACACGCTACGTCAATATCAAAGGTGTCTGCTGGCGACTACCGAAAGAAGGCAGCAATGAAGGTTGGGCCATTGTATTTGATGGTTGTGGGGTAAAATCAAAGTTATTTCACTTTGAGTTGAATATTTCCCCCAGCATCATCACAAATGAGTTATTAGGGCCAGACTCACCATTCAATTTAGATCAAGCAGCAAAATAACTGTCTTCCTAAAAAGTCACCTAAACAAAAACGGCTACTCAAAGGTAGCCGTTTTAAATAGTTCCAGTCAGTCTAACTAAACAAACTTATCTTGCAGAAAGGTCTACTTTAGCGCGTTCGACTGCTATTAATACTTGAGCAGGTGCCGTTCCACCAATGTGGTTACGAGCTGCTACAGAACCTTCAAGAGTCAAAACATCAAAGACGTCAGCTTCGATCATGCTACCGAAAGATTGAAGTTCTTCCAATGTCATTTCAGACAAATCCTTTCCGGTTTTCACACCGTAACCCACAGCTTTACCCACTACTTCGTGAGCATCACGGAATGCAACGCCATGACGTACCAAGTAGTCAGCTAAATCGGTAGCAGTAGAAAAACCACGACGAGCAGCTTCGTACATATGTTCTTTACGAGACTCAATTGCAGGAATCATATCGGCAAATGCACGTAATGAGCCTTTAAGCGTATCAACCGTATCAAACAAAGGTTCTTTGTCTTCTTGGTTATCTTTGTTGTAAGCCAAGCATTGTGACTTCATCAGGGTTAACAGGCCCATTAAATGTCCATAAACACGACCTGTTTTACCACGAACCAATTCTGGCACATCTGGATTTTTCTTCTGAGGCATAATGGACGAGCCGGTACAAAAGCGGTCTGGCAAATAAATAAAGTTAAACTGAGCAGATACCCACATCACCATTTCTTCAGCCCAGCGGGACATATGCATCATGATAATAGACGCCGTTGCCGTAAATTCGATGGCAAAATCTCGGTCACTTACTGAATCCAAAGAGTTGTAAGTTGGGCGTTCAAAACCTAGCAACTCTGCCGTCATATGACGATCGATTGGATAAGTTGTTCCCGCAAGCGCAGCTGCGCCAAGCGGTAAAATATTAATACGTTTACGGCAATCAACTAGACGCTCGTAATCACGCTGCATCATTTCATACCAAGCCATCAAATGATGACCAAAGGTCACTGGCTGAGCCGTTTGCAAATGCGTGAAGCCAGGCATAATGGTGTTCGCTTCTTTTTCAGCTAAGCTCAAAATGCCTTGTTGTAAACGAGTAACCTCCTCCAACAAGAAATCCACTTCGTCACGCATATAAAGGCGAATGTCTGTAGCTACTTGGTCATTACGAGAACGGCCTGTGTGCAATTTTTTACCTGTTATGCCGATTTTTTGCGTCAAACGAGCTTCAATGTTCATGTGAACATCTTCTAACTCAATCGACCACACAAATTCACCGCGAGCAATTTCGTCTTCGATTTCAGTCAGCCCCTGAATAATCTGATCTCGCTCTTCTTCAGTCAAAACACCAACACTAGCAAGCATTTTGCCATGTGCAATTGACCCTTGAATATCCTGTTTTGCCATACGTTGATCAAACTCAACAGAAGCAGTAAAACGCGCAACAAACGCATCAACAGGCTCAGAAAAACGACCACCCCATTGCTGGTTCGTGGTTTTATTAGTATCAGTCATTCGGTTGGTTCCCACACAAATTCAAACAGCTGCCAAGAGTACATTAAGCGCCTCGACTTATAAAGCATTGAAAGATGACGGACTCCTTCTTAACGAGTATCATTGATGAAGAAAAGTGAAAGATATTTGTCCATCTACAAGTCATTAGGAGATGAAGTGAAAGATAAGATTGTGATCGCAACCAGAGAAAGTCAGTTAGCCCTTTGGCAAGCCAATAACGTCAAAGCGCAACTAGAAAGCCTCTACCCTGACATGAAAGTTGAATTACTTGGCATGACAACAAAAGGCGATCAAATTTTAGATTCACCTCTTTCTAAAATTGGCGGCAAAGGTCTTTTTGTTAAAGAACTAGAAAACGCACTTACAGAAGGTCGAGCCGATATTGCTGTGCATTCCATGAAAGATGTACCAATGGCCTTTCCTGAAGGATTAGGTCTCGCCGTAATTTGTGAGCGCGAAGACCCTAGCGATGCCTTTGTTTCTAATAAAGTGGAATCACTTGATCAGCTACCAAGCGGTGCGGTCGTAGGTACATCCAGCTTACGCCGCTCTTGCCAGTTACGCATGAAACGTCCCGACCTAATAATCAAAGACCTTCGTGGCAACGTGAATACGCGCCTCAGAAAAATGGATGACGGTGAATACGACGCCATTATTTTGGCGACAGCTGGCTTAGTTCGCCTAGAAATGCTTGACCGAATTCGACAAAGAATTCCTGCTGAAACGAGCTTACCAGCAGGCGGACAAGGTGCGATGGGAATAGAATGCCGATCTGATGATGTTCAAACCATTAATTTATTAGCGCCATTGCAACATGAAGAAACGGCCATTCGAGTTACTGCAGAACGCGCAGTGAATGAACGCCTTAATGGCGGGTGCCAAGCCCCTATTGCCTGTTTTGCGGTATTAACAGGCGACTCTATTTGGTTAAGAGGCTTGGTCGGTAGTCCTGATGGCAAAACTATGATTGAAGGCGAAATTCGTGGTCATAAAGACGATGCAAAATCCCTTGGCGTTCAATTGGCCGACGACTTACTTGCTCGCGGCGCAGACATCATACTTGATGCCTTATACAATGAAGAAAATAGTAATTAAGAAGTTCAACTAGAAAGCAAAATAGAATAGGCAAAATATTAGTGCAAGACTGTCGTATCCTAATAACCCGCCCCGAGCCTGAAAATTCGCTTAGCCGTGAACGCGTTCGCGCTTACGGCTGGGTAGCAGTACCTCTTCCAATGCTGGAAATTACACCTGTAGAAGATATAAACAAAAAAGCTATTATTCGGGCACAGATTTTTGATATCGATACGTTTGATTACGTTATATTTGTTAGTAAAAATGCCGCTCGTCTCGCGTGCGATTGGCTAGATGAATGCTGGCCAATGCTACCAGTTAATGTTCATTGGATCGGCATAGGCCAAGGTACGACACAAACATTATTAAATGAAGGCGTTCCAGCTCTATCGAATCCTGGACATACTACTGAAGCCTTACTTGAATGGTTAAAGACTGCCAGAATGAAAGATCAGAAAGTATTGATTGTTCGTGGCGAAGGTGGACGCCCAGAACTTGCCAATAAGCTGGAGGAGAGAGGCGCAAAAGTCAGCTATCTTTCGCTCTACGATAGAAAAAAACCGATCTATTATGCTCAAACTTTCTTCATGCTGCCCGATATCAATTTAATATGGGTAACCAGTGGAGAAAGTTTACTCAATCTTTCAGAATACGTGTCGCTGCATAAACCAGAATGGAAAACGCTGCCTATACTCACACCTAGTATCAGGGTCAATCAGCAAGCAAAAGAAATGGGTTGGATAAATGCCTCGTGCGCAAATGGCGCTGACGATAATAGCTTGATCAAAGCGACAGAATTTCACACAGGAAAATAGAATGACTGAGAATAACAAGCAAGAGCAACATCCAAACGCCGCTATTGAGACAACGCCTGAAGCTGAAACTAAAAGCCAAAAGAAGCAGCCAGATCTGCTTGAAAAAGCTAAAGAAAAAAACACACCACAACCAGCAATCAATCTACTTGTCTCACTTTCTCTTGGCCTATCAGCTGTCGCCCTAGCAACAAGTGGTTGGTTATATTTCCAAAGTACTCAAAGCACACTTCACAAAGACATTCAGCAATTAACAACGCAACAAACTGATTTCGATAATAAGTTAAACGCCAATACGCTGAATAAATCTCAGTTTAATCAACTAATTGAACAAGTTAAAACGTCAGAGCAAACAATCTTATTGCAAAAAAATGAGCTCGCTGTCCAACAAGCTCAACAGGACGAAAAGCTACTATCACTTGAATCAAAGCTGAATCGACTCAACAACACCACTAAAGAAGATTGGAAGTTAGCTGAGGCTGAGTATTTAATTCGTCTTGCTAATCAACGCTTATTACTTGAGTCTGACAATAGCGGCGCGGCCACATTACTCATCAATGCTGATGATATTCTTAATGAACTCGAAGACCCTATCGTATTTGCAACACGTAAAGCCCTAGCAAAAGACATCCAAGCGTTAAAGTCCATTAGCCAATTTGATTTAGAAGGCGCTTACCTCAAGCTAAACGCTTTGTATGATAATGTTCAAACTCTGCCTCAACGAGAACCATCCAAAGAATGGCAAGCAAATACCACAGAGAAAACAAAAGAAGCTAACGACTCTACAACCAGCAAAATAACCTCAGTTCTAGAAAGCTTTTGGAAATCCATACGTTCACTAGTGGTCATAAATTACAATCACAAACCAATAAAAGCGTTGCTGCCACCAGCAGAATACCAAGAGCTCATTACTGGTATACAACTACAACTGGAAATTGCTCAGGTAGCCTTAATCAAAGGCGAGCCAATAATTTACCAACAAGCGCTGTCTCGTGTTGCAAACGCAACAACAGAGCATTTCGAAACTCAATCAAATATTGTTACAACATTCTTGGCCAGTCTAACCGTATTGCAACAGCTGAATCCATCACCAGACCTACCACTCCCTAGAGAATCATTAATGGCGATGAAATCATTAATGAAGGAATGGAATGACCGCAGCTCAATCAAACAAAATATCCCCGATAATGTTGAGCAGTCTCAAATAGAGAGTGAGAAAAAAAGCGAAAGCACTACCGCACCTCAAACCGACCTAGGAGATAAGGCATGAGAAAACTCCTTTTCTTACTTGTCATCATGATGGCAGTGGGTGGTATATTAGGGCTACTGATGCGTCAAGACAGTGGCTATGTGCTCGTGGCTTACAATGGCGTTACCGTTGAAACCAGTTTATGGGTCTTGGTTGTAGCCATGGTTATCGCGCTATTTGTACTTAGCTGGGTAAAACGAATTCTGTTTATAGCTCTAAGGCCCAGCAACTCTCTAGCAAAAGTCACTGGCAATTTGGCGCAAAAAAGAGCCTCACGAAATACTATTCGAGGCATGTTGGAACTCGTTGGTGGCAATTGGAACAAAGCAGAGAAATTACTAACCAACAGCGCCGAAAAAGTCCCTTACCCACTGATCAATTATATCGGTGCCGCTTATGCCGCCAGCGAACAAGATGAACATGAACGCTCAAAAGCATTATTACGCTCCGCCCATAAATCAACACCAGAGGCAGAATTTGCTATTGGCTTTGCTCAAAGCCAAATCCAAATAAAGCAAGAACACTACGAAGGCGCTCTCGCCTCGCTTTTGCGTCTACAAAAGTTGAAACCAAAGCACAAACAAGTATTAAAAATGCTAGTCACGGTTTACAAGCAGCTAAAAGACTGGGATGCCTTGCTCACCCTAACCCCAATACTCAAAAAAGATGGCATATTCGATGATGATAATATGCTTGAGTTAGAACGAAATGCATTTTTAGCTCTACTTGATAAGATAAAGTTTCGCAATAAGCTTGGACAAAACAAAAAAGAGCTGGTTGCTGAAGTAGAAAACCTGTGGAATAAATTAGACACTCTGTCTCAAGATGACAGGATGAGACAACTATATGCTCACACCCTCATTCATTTCGGAGACGATGCAAAAGCGGAAAGCTTTATTCGCAATAGCTTAAATAACAGATGGTCTGAAGAGTTGGTATATGAATATGGCAACATAAAACAAGACAACCCTAAAAAGCTATTAACCCATTGTGAAAACTGGCTTAAAAAAGAGCCAGCAAGTGCAAACTTATATCTTGTCTGTGGCCGCTTGAGCCAATCAATGATGCTGTGGGGCAAAGCGAGAGACTACTACGAACAAGCACTTTCTCTTGATACACAAAACGAAGCGCTTGCAGAGCTGAGTCGCTTACTAAAAGCCATGGGCGATACCAAAGCAAGCCAAGAGCTAATGATGATTAATCTGAGTAATGCTAGCAATCAATTAAAACCACTACCTCTGCCTTAGCAACCTCATTCGCAAAATATATAGACATAAAAAACGCTGTTATTTTCATAACAGCGTTTTTATTATTCATAAATAGAACTAATCGTTAATATGTAACAGCCATCCAAAGTAAAGCGTTATTTAAAACGCACCACCAACTCATGCATATTATTCGCTACATCTTGCAGAGCTCTAATACTATCGCTTGATTGATTTGATTTTTCAGAGCTCTCAACAGATAAATCTGAAATTCGCACGACTTGACGATTAATATCCTCCGATACATGTGCTTGCTCTTCGACTGCAGCCGACATCTGTATTGCCATATCAGATATTTTCGACACGGCCTCAACAATGCTAACAAAGGCGCTTTCCATCTCTATGATTTTTTCTAAACCTTGTGCTGCATCTTGCTTACCTTGATTGGCAATCGATACCGAGTTTTTAGCGCCACTGCGAAGCGTTTCTATAATATGGTGAATATCCTTTGTGGAACCCTGTGTTCTTTGAGCCAGTTGACGTACCTCATCTGCCACCACTGCAAAACCTCGACCATGCTCGCCTGCCCGCGCTGCTTCAATCGCCGCATTTAATGCCAACAGATTAGTTTGCTCAGCAATCTGATCTATCATCTGCGCGACTTGTGCAATTTGTTCAGAGCGATCTGCCAGTTCCTGTACCGTAGCACCGATATCATTCACTGTTTCACTTAATTGGCGAATCGACTGACGTGTTTCTTCAACAGTTTTTTGCCCACTTTTTGCGGCCCCAGAAGAAGATTTAGCGCTATCCGCAGTCATTTGTACATGTTGAGCAACATCATTAATGGTTGTCGTCATTTGCTGCATAGCGGCAGCAACATCTTGGGTTTCATGCTGCTGACTTACCATCCCTTTAGTCGTTTCGATTGTAAGCCCAAGGCCAATTTTAGATTGTTCGGAGACTTTTAAAGACTCATCTTCAAAGCGAGTCAATACTGCATCCATTCTCGATAACAAGCTTTTTACGCCTACATCAAGTGTTGCAATATCCAAAGAAGTATCTGAATAAGTTATGCCAGCTAGAGGATGAAGAAAAGCAGTTGATAATCGCTGCTTTAAAGTCGCCTGTAATTTAGAATGGTTCAGAAGAAACAAGGCATTTGCCAATAAACTTGCCACTGTCAGAACGCCTGCACCGTACATAATGTTAACACTGCCTGCAGCAACAGCCAGAACGATACCAACCAAAGGCAACACTAGCTTCCATGACATAAAGGCTCTTGGCAGAACATTTTTACCACTATTGATTCGTTGATAGATTTTTTCTGCTCGTGCTACGTCTTCTCTATTCGGCACGGTCCTAACAGATTCATAACCAATAACTTTTCCACCTTCAGTGACAGGGGTTACGTAAGCATCCACCCAGTAAAAGTCGCCATTTTTACAGCGATTTTTCACCAAGCCCATCCAAGCTTTTCCTTGCTTTAAAGTGTCCCACATAATTTGGAACGCCTCTTTAGGCATATCAGGATGGCGTACGATGTTATGAGGGCTGCCAATTAACTCGCTTTTATCAAAGCCGCTAATTTTTACAAATGCATCATTGCAGTGAAGAATTTTTCCTTTCAAATCTGTAGTCGTAATGAGCTTCTCATCTTTAGAAAATGTTTTCTCTTGATTTGTCACTGGCATATTTTGGCGCATAGAAAAGCTATCCTTGAAACTTTATATAAAGGTAGTTTTAGATAGAAACCAATTTATCTTAACTTAACCATAAGATAAATTTATCAAAATATCTGAATATTATTTTAGTAAGCTTCTATTTAGCCAGCGAGTAAAAACGGGTAATAAATATGTAGGTATTTGTAAAGCACCAGCTAAGGGTAAAAACGCCGGCCCCAATAAAGCCCCTGCAATACTATATGTAAGTAAGACATTTCGATTTCCAGAAGTAATCGCTGCCGTTAGTGCAATAGCTTTACCGTGCTTGCGATAAAAAAGATAAGACAAAGCAAAAAATAGACAACATAAACCCGTTGCTATCAGAAAGTAATTCAATGCCATCATTGTATCTTGATCAAATAACACGCGAAAACTACCAACCAATCCGAACGGAAAAGCAAACACCAACAAAATGGTATAAGGCGAAATTTTCATCAAGAAACGACTTAATGCTTCCTCAGGAAAAAAGCGATGAACCAAAAATGAAAACAGCATTGGACCAAAAATAAAAACCACTAAACGGACAAGATAACTATTCCAGTCAAGCTCCACCCTTTCGGTTTGAAAAAATATCAACGTGATAAAAATAGAAACAGGCAAAACCAATGTTGTTGCTATCGTCATCGCCATAGCTTGTAGACTATCAAAACCTAATGCCCTAACAATTGCAGGCGTAGCAAACAAAGACCCAGTAGCAGCGACGGCAACAATGGCCAATAAAAGATCTGAATCAAATGACAGCCACCAACCAATAACACTTACTACTCCCATAAATACCACAGAATGCAACATGGCATAGAGCCATATTCCTTTACTACTCAATCGTTTAATTAATTCATTTTGTTTCATACCTAACAGCGTCAATGACATTAGGGTAAACAGCACAATAGGTAAAAAAGGGAAAAAAGCTAACGAAACCGAGGGAAGTAAAAAGCCAAGAACAGCAAACACGAACATAAAAGGAAGGGAATTTCGAACAAGGAAAAGCAACATGGGTTAAACACCTTAATAGGCAGCCCAATATAAAAAACAACCGTAAACTATCTAATTATTTTTTAGAGCCGCAGCAAATTTTATTATTTTCAGGTAACTCAGCAAGCTCAACCACCCAATCAGCTCGAGCCTTATCAAAAGCCGTTCTAAGAGCTTTTAATTCATCACTTGATGCAAGAGGAGCTTCTTTTTCATCATGACTCTGACGAGAAGAAGGGAATGGTATCAGATTATTCTTCATAAATTGTCTCTATTAAAGCATTGTCTGGATATCTATCGACACTCTATGGATAATCTTTAGCAAACGCAATGATCAAGCAGATGGAATACCTATGAAGTTTTTAATATCACCAGCGAAAACATTAGACCTAACCTCGCCCCCTAGCATTGATACGTTCAGCGTACCTGAACTGCTAGATGAATCTAAAGAGCTCATCGATACGATCAAACCGTATTCACCGGCGGACATCGCTTCCCTCATGAAGCTCAGTGACAAGCTTGCTACGCTTAATGTATCTCGCTACCAAGAATGGCAAAAAGAGCATACTAAAGATAACAGCCGCCCTGCTATTTATACTTTTATGGGCGATGTGTACACAGGGCTAGATGCTTACTCATTAAATGAAAGCGATATGAAATACACACAAGAGTCCCTACGTATTTTAAGTGGTCTGTACGGGCTGCTAAAACCATTAGATCTGATGCAGGCCTATCGATTAGAAATGGGGACTAGCCTAAAGAACGACAAAGGCAGCAACCTCTATCAATTTTGGGGAGACATCATTGTTGACAAGATTAACGAAACTCTTGAAGAAGGCGAATTACTGGTCAACTTAGCCTCTAACGAGTACTTCAAAGCGGTTAACAAAAAGAAGCTAACGTCACCATTAATTAGCCCAAACTTTCTCGACGAAAAAAATGGCAAGTTTAAAGTGATTAGCTTTTATGCAAAAAAAGCCCGTGGTTTGATGGCTCGCTACCTAATAGAAAACCGATGTGAAACGCTAGATGAACTTAAGGCATTTGATCTAGCTGGTTATCGCTATGATCCTCAGCAATCAACAAAAGACACTCCTATGTTTATTCGCCCAGAAAGCGCACAGCCAAAAAAGTAAAGCGACCAAACGAAGTAAGCGCTAACTCTAGCGCTTACTTCTTTAAACTATATTGCCCAATGGTAACCCGATCATTGCCACCTAAATCTTGAAAACTCTCGACGGCAGAAAAGCCCGCGTCAATCAGACATTTTCGAACAGCTGCAGCCTGTTCATAACCATGCTCGAACATTAAATAGGCATTTGGCATCATAAAATTAGGCGCTATCTGAATGATATGCTCAATGTCAGCCATACCATGATTATCCGCCACTAAAGCGCTTTTAGGCTCAAAACGCACATCACCTTGTGACAAATGTTCATCATCAGGGTCAATATAAGGCGGGTTCGACACGATCAAATCAAATGGTTCGCAACCTTCTAAAGCATCAAACCAACTACTTTGTATAAACGTCACATTACTAAGCTGATTTCGTAACGCATTACGCTTAGCCAAAGCCACAGCCTCTTCAACTAGATCCACGCCAACAACAGTCGATTTAGGCTGCTCTGACGCCAGCGACAAGGCAATTGCGCCTGTCCCAGCACCAAGATCTAGAATGCGATTTACTTTGCTTATATCAAGCACAGACAAAGCCACTTCCACCAGCCGTTCAGTGTCAGCTCGAGGAATCAGAGTACAAGGAGCGACCTCAAGGTCTAGGCTCCAAAACGCCTGCTGACCCAATAAATACGCAACAGGCTCACCAAGCTCCCGACGAGCCAATAAGTCATTAAAGCGCCCTACGTCTGATGTACTGACTAGTTTTTCTGGCCAGGTATAAAAATAGGAAGTTGACACAGCTAAGACATGAGCAAGCAATAACTGCGCATCTAACTGAGCAGTCTCAGAGACAAAAGTAAGGCGCTCGTAAGCGCCTTTTAGTAGTTCATCAATTCGCATATGCGATGATTACCTTTATTTATTCAGATTAATTATCGCCACTTAACGCTGCCAACTGCTCCGCTTGGAACTCGTTCACTAGCGGGTTGATCAAAGAGTCTAATTCACCAGCAACAATTTCATCTAGCTTGTACAAAGTTAGGTTAATACGGTGATCAGTAACCCTGCCTTGTGGATAATTGTAAGTACGGATACGTTCAGAACGATCACCACTACCCACCAAGGATTTACGCGCTTCGGATTGCTCACTCGCCGCTTTTTCTTGTTCAGCCGCTTGCAAACGAGACGCGAGCAAAGACATGGCTTTGGCACGGTTTTTATGCTGCGAACGCTCTTCCTGACACTCTACGACAACGCCTGTTGGAATGTGCGTCAAACGAATGGCCGAGTCTGTTTTGTTTACGTGCTGACCACCCGCACCAGAGGCACGGAAAGTATCAATGCGCAAATCGGATTTGTTGATGATGATGTCATCTAATTCATCCATTTCAGGCATAACAGCTACAGTACAAGCTGACGTATGGATACGGCCTTGAGATTCCGTCGCTGGAACACGTTGGACTCGATGAGCACCGGATTCAAACTTCAGTTTAGAATAAGCACCTTCACCAACAATACGAGCAATCACTTCTTTGTAACCGCCATGCTCACCATCGCTTGCACTGACAATTTCAACTTTCCAACGTTGTGTCTCTGCATAACGAGAATACATGCGGAATAAATCGCCAGAGAAAATAGACGCTTCATCGCCACCAGTACCAGCACGCACTTCTAGGAATACGTTACGAGAGTCGTTCGGATCTTTAGGTAAAAGCAATTTTTGCAATACTAGCTGAAGCTCTTCTTTTTGTGCTTGACCGGCTTTGTATTCTTCCACACCCATTTCTTTTATGTCTGGGTCAGCATCCGTCATCATCAATTCGGCTTCAGCAATGTTTTCATCTATTTGCTGAAACTCATTAAAACACTTAACAACAGGCTCAAGCTCTGCGTATTCTTTGGAATAAGCACGGAACAAATCTTGATCCATAATGACTTCAGCCACACCTAAAAGCGCTGATAATTCGTCATAACGATCAGATAAACTTTCTAATTTTAACTTTATGGATTCTTTCATTTTTTAATTATCTTTTTCTTCGTAAATGCCCAATACATTTGAGGCAATGATTAATGCATCTTGATCGGCGTCGGCACCAGCATCACGCAAATAGCGTGTTGGCGCATGAATGAGCTTATTCATTAAACCATGAGCAAGTTTGTTAAGCACTTGCTCAGGAGACTGTCCCATTTCAAGACCTTTTAGAGCTTTTTCCAGTTCTGTATTTTTTATGGCCTCAGCGGATTGCCTAAAGGTCACTATCAGGTCTGACACTTTCCTCGACTCAACCACTCGTCGATAAGAATCAACCCCTTCTTCGATCATTTGCTCGGCCGCTTTCGCCGCATCTTGCCTTGCTCTGACATTTTCTTCAATCACTGAATGAAGATCATCGACGGTATAGAGATACGCGTCGTTTACTTCTTCCACTTCTGGCTCAATATCACGAGGCACAGCGATATCAATTAACAACATTGGTGAATGGCGACGTTGCGACGTTGCACGCTCTACCATGCCCTTACCGATAATAGGTAATTGGCTCGCTGTAGACGATATAACGATATCAGCCTGTGATAAATAATCGCCAATTTCACCCAACATAATGGCTTCAGCATTAAGCTCATCCGCTAAGATCTGAGCTCGTGCCAAGGTTCGGTTGGCCACTATGATGCGTTTAATACCATTTTCTTTTAGATGCCGCGCTACCAGCTCAATAGTTTGCCCAGCGCCAATTAATAGCGCCGTACTGTTTCTAATATCTGCGAAAATACGTTGTGCAAGACTCACTGCAGCAAACGCAATAGAAACCGGATTTTCACCGATGGCTGTATCCGTACGTACACGTTTAGCAACTGAAAAAGTACGCTGAAATAAAGATTCTAGTTCCGGACCAATACAAGAGCCTTCTTGCGAAACTGCATAAGCAGACTTTACTTGCCCAAGAATCTGAGGCTCGCCTAGAATCAACGAATCTAAGCCTGATGCCACACGCATAACGTGGCGCACACTATCGTCATCAGAATGTGTATAACAGTATTGCTGTAATTCAGGCAAAGCAATGCCATGATACTCGCCAAGCCAAGCAATCACGCCATCCACCTTGCTAAGATCTTCAACCGAACAATATAGCTCGGTGCGATTACAGGTCGATACTATTACTGCTTCATTGGCTTTATTCTCAGATATCAGAGAAGACAAGGCATCGATCATCTTTTCAGGCGCAAAGGCCACACGCTCACGTATCGAAACCGGCGCAGTTTTGTGATTTATACCTACAGTGATTAGCGGCATTCAGGACTCTTCTCAAAGATCGAGATCTTAAGGTAATGACAGGAACAAGCATTGCTCCAACATGACTCTTTACATAAAGAAGACACATTATACGAGAAATTCGCTTTTTTTCGCACCCCATATGCTCAATAAAAGTAATAGGATTAGTTTATAGTTATGACTGACATAAAGAGCCGCTAACGATACCATAAGGGTTGTATGAATTTAGCATCGAGAAAAAACATGCCTGTTGTTTTAGGCCCTGTACACAAAAAACATCCCCAAAAGCCCATTACAAAAGGGATTTTGTTATTTTTCACTCTTCTAAGCTTGCCTCTACTGAATGCATGTAGCCAAAACACGACTCAACAAAACACCTTGCCACCAAGTAAAGAGACACCTATAACGGAGAGCTTTGCTAATAAGGGTAAAATTGAGGAATTACTCAATGCCGAATTCACCTTACAAAGAGAAGGCCCAAACAAAGCCTTTGAACCTTTTTATGGATTAGCCAGCAAATCTGGCGATATTGCACTGATAGAAAGACTGACACACATTGCAGTGGTATCTCAAAATCACCTTTATATAGAAAGAAGTGCGAACTTATGGCTGTCTGTCGACCCAACATCGGAAGCCGCCTATTCATTAAAATTGCAGGTTCTCATCAAAGACAATCGCGCAGAAGAAGTAACCACTCTACTCATTAACGCCATGAGACATAAGGTTTCGTTGCGTTTTTTACCTATCTACCTCGAAGATAATGTCCGCGATAACGACCAAGTCAATACGATAGAAACAGCAATTTATGCACTTCCGCCAGAGTTAAAAAATAATCAATACATACAAGTAAGTTACGCGCATCTTTTACTACTTTCAGGTAAATATCAGCTTGCTATTAATGCATCAGAAAAACTGTTAGCCCAAAAAAATACAGACAAAAATGAAGCACTTTATCTTATTTTGGCCTTTAGCCAAAAAAGCCTTGGACTGCTAGATGATGCCATCAAAACACTACAAACAGCATCTCAATATTTTCCCAAAAATACGCGAACAATCACACCTTTGATCGATTTCTTAGTTGAAAATGAACAACCAAAGGCGGCTACCGAGTTTTTCCAAAAAACAGATTTAGAGACACCTGAAAAACTACAAGTTGGCATTAACTTGATGCGTACCTTGCTGGAACACAACCAACCAGGATTAGCATTAGCAACAGCCAACGATCTCCCCGAAAAACAACTAGGCCTATCCAATCAGGTTAAATACTTAACAGCCATTGCTCTAGCTCAATTGGATAAAAAAGCACAAGCCGTAAAGGTGATGGAAAAAGTTGACGGCGCCTTACGAACCAATGCCACCAATCAAATAGCCCTATGGCTTTATGATGACAACAAAGAGAATGATATCAATAACATGGTGCTACGTAGAACAACGCGAGAAAACATGCCTGAGCAAGTTGCCGCTATCAGTCGTCTTCATGAAGAAAAAGGCCATACTGATTTATCATTCGAATTGATAAATAATGCTCTTATCGCACTTCCAGAATCTGACGCTTTGCGCTATCACAAAGCGCTACTCGCTGACACTCTAGGTAACTGGAAGATCACGGAGAAAGAGTTAACAACCTTGCTGCAAAAAGACCCAGACAATCCGCAGTACTTAAATGCTCTCGGCTATACGTTACTCACTCGAACCAAAAGAATAGATGAAGCCATGAGGTACATAGAATCGGCTTATGAAAAAGCAGACAATGACCCCGCTATTATTGATAGCCTAGGCTGGGGATTCTTTCTGAAAGGAGAGTTTGAGCAGTCTTCTTATTATTTGAAAAAAGCTTGGTCAATTTTACCAGACGCTGAAATCGCGGCCCACTACGGCGAATCACTATGGAAACAACGCCATTACAAAGAAGCAATAGCCGTATGGGAAGCTGCTTTAGAGACATCACCCGATACACCACTTTTACTCGACACCATTAAACGACTGTCACCGTCGTTACTTGAAGAACAAAAACAGGACAAACCGTCATGACTTATCGCACGCTCTGTATTCTTGCCTTTACCGCACTTATTAGTGCCTGTAGTTCCAGACCAACAGGACCAATAACACCACCACCAGAAAGCGTTAGCGCCATTTCGAAATGGGAAACATCAGGCAGAGTAGGTATACGAACAAAGAATGATGCCGTTTCCGGCAATTTTAATTGGCAAAAGGATCCAAAAACATTTGCCTTGAGTATCGTTGGTCCTTTCGGACAAGGTGCTACTCATCTAAACCAATCGAATGATGGTATTGTGACATTAGCTTATGAAGATACTGTCGTTACAGGTAACAACCCAGCGACTTTACTACAACAAGAGTTAGGCTGGGAGTTCCCTGTCAACCAAGTCACATATTGGATTAGAGGGTTAGCCTATCCAAATTCGGCTGCTAGAATAAGCAAAGACCCAGATAGCCAATTGCCAAATAAAATAGAGCAAGATGGCTGGCTTATTACCTATAGCAATTTCACTAAGGTAGATGGCTTGTCTTTACCGCAAAAAATGCAAGTGTCAAACCCGCCATTCAGAGTCAATTTAATTATTAACCAATGGACCATTCAGTAACCAATATGCAATTACCTTCTCCTGCAAAATTAAATTTATTTTTACACATCACTGGTCGACGAGAAGACGGCTACCATGAACTACAAACACTGTTTCAGTTTATTGATTTATGCGACACGCTCGATTTTTCACTAACTAGAAATAACCAAATCACAATTACACCTATTATTGAGCATCTTCCTACAGAAGATAACCTCATTTATAAAGCGGCAAAACTGCTGACACCATTCAAGAAAGATTCAACATTCGGCATCGACATTATCCTAACAAAACAATTACCTATGGGTGGCGGAATTGGTGGCGGTAGCTCAAACGCAGCAACCGCTTTGTTGGCGCTAAACGTATTATGGGGATGCCAGCTTTCTTTGGAAAAACTGGCAGAATTAGGCGTGCAATTAGGTGCTGACATTCCTGTTTTTGTCATGGGGTTCGCAGCGTTTGCTGAAGGCGTTGGAGAGAAGCTACAAAAAGTCGAGTTAGATACACCGTATTTTTTGCTCATTAAGCCCAATTGCCACGTCTCAACTGGTCAAATATTTACCGATAAATATTTGACAAGAGACACCCCTCCCATCAGAATATCGCACGCCTTGAAGCTGGGTGGGCATAATGATTGCTTAGACGTGGTAAAAAAGCACAATCCTGAGGTCAATGAAGCGTATCTGTGGTTGAAAAATTATGGTGACGCGAAGCTTACAGGAACAGGCGCTTGTCTATTTTTAGCATTCGATAATTTGCGCGACGCCGAACGAGTAAGATCGTCTACACCGACAAAATGGCAGAGTTGGGTTTGCCGTGGCTGTAACACTTCTCCAACACACGCTGCGCTAAACCAGTGGATTGAGCAAAATCGAGGTTAGTGTGCCACATAGACAACACCACCTCAGCCAGTCTTTTCTTGGCTAATAAATAGTCATCGCTACAAAATACAAAGGGTATACACAGTGTCCAAGTTGATGGTTTTTACCGGTAATGCAAACCCTGAACTCGCTCGCAGGGTGGTTCGCCGCCTAGGGCTACCTATCGGAAATGCAACCGTAGGTAAGTTTAGCGACGGAGAGATTACGGTCGAGATCAATGAAAATATTCGTGGTAAAGACGTTTTTATTATCCAATCTACATGCGCACCTAGTAATGACAACTTGATGGAACTTATCGTCATGGCAGACGCTTTACGCCGCGCATCTGCCACTCGAGTTACCGCTGTTATACCTTACTTTGGTTATGCTCGTCAGGATCGTCGTGTACGTTCTGCTCGTGTGCCAATTACAGCAAAAGTGGTTGCTGATATGATTTCAGCAGTGGGTATCAATCGCGTACTAACAGTTGACCTTCATGCAGACCAAATCCAAGGATTCTTCGACATCCCTGTTGATAACGTCTACGCCACACCATTACTGCTTGATGATTTGCAACGCCAAGGCCATGAAAACATCACGGTTGTTTCTCCCGATGTGGGTGGTGTTGTTCGTGCACGTGCTTTTGCAAAATTACTAGATGATGCGGACTTAGCCATCATTGATAAGCGTCGCCCTCGTGCCAATGAAGCACAAATCATGCACTTGATAGGCGATGTAGCTGGCAAAACATGCGTTCTAGTGGACGACATGTGTGATACTGGTGGCACATTATGTGCTGCTGCAAAAGCACTAAAAGAACATGGTGCAGCAAAAGTACTTGCTTACTGTACTCACCCTGTACTGTCTGGCAAAGCGATTGAAAACATTAAAAATTCCGTGCTTGATGAGTTGGTCGTGACTGATACCATCCCATTGACACAAGAGGCGCTTAACTGCCCTCAAATACGCCAATTGTCGATGTCTGACATTATGGCGGAGGCTGTTCGTCGCGTATGCAACGAAGAGTCTATCAGTGCCATGTTTGGGGCCTAAGCCAAACACTAACGCTCGGAACGGGTCGCATTTCTGGGCACAAACTTTATTAATTATTAGGAAAATACCATGTCATTATCTATTAATGCCGTAGCACGTACTCAAGAAGGTAAAGGTGCGAGCCGCCGCCTTCGTAACGAAGGCCTAGTGCCAGCTGTTATTTATGGCGGTGAGACTGCTCCAGTATCTATCTCTTTCAAAGACAACGAGCTACTTAAAGCTGTTGGCACTCCTGGTTTCTTAACTGGCCTAGTTGAAGTAACTGTTGAAGGCAAAACTGAACAAGTTCTTGTTAAAGCGCTACAACGCCACCCATCAAGCGGCGCAGTAATGCATATGGATCTTCAGCGCGCTCAAGCTGATAAAGTGATCACTACTCGTGTTCCTTTAACCTTCATCAACGCTGCACAAAGTGAAGGCGTTAGCAAGCAAGGTGGTCGTTTGACTGTAGAGTCTAAATTGGCTGAAGTTCGTTGCCTACCAGCAAACCTTCCAGAAGTATTGACAGTAGACGTGATCAAAGGCCAACTTGATCAAATCTTCCACCTTTCTGATGTTATCCTTCCTGAAGGCGTAGAGCTTGTGTCTTTGCTTAAAGGCGAAGATCACGACCAACCTATCGCTCGTATCGGTAAGTCTAAACGTTAAGATCTCATTGAAGGCAGTATTGTGGCAGGTTTCAGATTATTAGTAGGCTTGGGGAATCCAGGCAGCGAATACGAGAACACTCGCCACAATGCAGGCGCTCAGTGGATTGAGGCATTGGCTCGTCAGAGCCAATGCTCTCTTCGTTCTGAAAAAAAGTTTTTTGGCCAATTTGGCAAAGTTTATATAGCTGGTGAAGAATGCTATCTCCTTATTCCCACCACCTATATGAATTTAAGCGGTAAAGCGGTTCAGGCCGTCTGTCAGTTTTATAAAATCCCTCCTGAAGAAATCCTTGTTGTTCACGATGAGTTAGACATCTCCCCAGGTACCGTCAAATTAAAACAAGGCGGTGGGCATGGTGGTCACAACGGATTAAAAGACATTATTTCAAAGCTGGCGAACAATCGAGAATTTGGTCGCCTCAGAATAGGCATCGGACATCCTGGTCATGCAAGCCAAGTTGCCAATTACGTTCTGAAAAAAGCCGCTCCAGACGATTACACGAAAATAGAACAAACAATCGACGAATCATTACGCTATGTGGATGACATCGTTCGCGGCAATCTAAATGTCGTAATGAATCAGCTACACAGCTTCAAAGCATAATCACTTAATTATTAGGAATCTCACTATGGGTTTTAATTGCGGCATCGTTGGGCTACCTAACGTTGGTAAATCGACTCTATTTAATGCATTAACCAAAGCAGGCATTGGCGCAGAAAACTTTCCGTTCTGTACTATCGAGCCAAATGCTGGCGTTGTTGCTATGCCAGACCCTCGCTTAGACGCACTAGCTGAGATTGTAAAACCTGAACGTGTTTTAGCGACTACAATGGAATTTGTTGATATTGCCGGCCTTGTAGAAGGTGCTTCAAAAGGTGAAGGCCTTGGCAACAAGTTCCTAGCTAACATTCGCGAAACAGATGCCATTGCTCACGTAGTTCGCTGTTTTGAAGACGATAATGTTATTCATGTTTCAAACCACGTGAATCCAAAACTAGATATTGAAGTTATTAACCTTGAGTTGATCTTTGCTGATATCGAATCCATCGACAAACAACTACTCCGCACAGCAAAAAATGCCAAAAGCGGCAACAAAGAAGCTATTGCTCATAAAGCATTCTTAGAAAGCATTAAAGAACATCTAGAAAACGGCTTACCTGTACGCTCTATGGAAATGTCTGACGAACAGAAGAAAGAAGTTCGTTCATTGCACCTGTTAACAACTAAACCAACCATGTACATCGCTAACGTTGCTGAAGATGGTTTTGAAAATAATCCACATCTTGACCAAGTACGCGCAATCGCAGAAGCAGAAGGAGCAATGGTGGTTCCTATCTGCAATCAACTTGAAGCGGAAATTTCTGAGCTTGATCCAGAAGAGATGCAAGAGTTCCTTGACGAGATGGGCATGGAAGAACCAGGATTGGATCGAGTGATTCGTGCGGGCTATGAATTGCTAGGCCTTCAGACCTACTTCACAGCGGGTGTAAAGGAAGTACGTGCTTGGACAGTCAAACAAGGCGCAACAGGCCCACAGGCTGCTGGAGTGATCCACACAGACTTTGAAAAAGGTTTTATCCGTGCGGAAGTTATCAGTTATAACGATTTCATCCAATACAAGGGTGAAAGTGGCGCTAAAGAAGCAGGGAAATGGCGTCTTGAAGGAAAAGACTACATAGTAAAAGACGGCGATGTAATGCATTTCCGCTTTAATGTTTAACAGATAATGAAACATTTTTAGAAAAACACTTGACCCATTAACAGGTTATATGAATAATATCGCGCCACAGAGGCAGTAGATCAATTTGTATAAACTGTTTTTGTGTCAGTCTGTTGGGGTATAGCCAAGCGGTAAGGCAACGGGTTTTGATCCCGTCATGCGTAGGTTCGAATCCTTCTACCCCAGCCAACAGACTAAAGGCTATGTAGCTCAGTTGGTTAGAGCACATCACTCATAATGATGGGGTCACTAGTTCGAATCTAGTCATAGCCACCAATTCGATATGTTGGGGTATAGCCAAGCGGTAAGGCAACGGGTTTTGATCCCGTCATGCGTAGGTTCGAATCCTTCTACCCCAGCCATCGATACATTTTAGTAATGAACAAACAGTTAAGGCTATGTAGCTCAGTTGGTTAGAGCACATCACTCATAATGATGGGGTCACTAGTTCGAATCTAGTCATAGCCACCAGTTAAAAAAAGAAATCCTTTATTGGGGTATAGCCAAGCGGTAAGGCAACGGGTTTTGATCCCGTCATGCGTAGGTTCGAATCCTTCTACCCCAGCCATCTATGTAAATATTCTTCACAATACGTCATCTCTTCTCCTTATTTCATTGGTTTTTACTTCTCTTCAACCTATAATTAGACAAAATTTATCCACTCGATATATGGACACTAATTATGAAATCAGCTCTTTTACTTTCGACTGCTTTGTTGGCAAGTGCCGCTCATGCTGATGTGCTTGGTTTAACCGCTGAAGCTGGCTCCTACATAACCAATGACGGCGAAGACTTTAACACCTACTTTGGTGTTGCAGTAGAACACCCAATCCCACTGATTCCTAACTTCCGTATTCAACACCAAGATTTAGAAGGTAAAGTAGGAAGTACAAAAATTGATACGTCCTATAATGACTACACACTTTATTACGAATTCCTAGACGGCCTTTTATGGCTAGACCTAGACGCAGGTATTACCTTGCGCAGTATAGATGGCTCTATCGGCTCAACCGATGTGAGTGATTCCTATCCGCTAGGCTATCTATCTGCTTACGTTACCTTCCCAGGTACAAGCCTGTCTGTCGGTGGTGAATTGAAAACTGGGGGCGGTAGCGATGCCAACATTACTGATACAACCTTTAAGATTAAATATCAGGCTCTATACTTCGCAGGCTTAGAAGCAGGCTACCGCAAGGTTAGCGAAAACATCGACGACATCGACGGTTCATCATTTGATGTTGACTTTACAGGTGTATTTATTGGCGCCTTCGTAGACTTCTAATTATTAGCTCTCTAGGCTCTAATCTTAGCCACTAGTTTTCAAAATAAAAATCCCGCTGAAATCAAAATATTTCAGCGGGATTTTTTTACATTATTTGTAAAATATTAAATCTAATACTATCTAGCTTTAGAGAAGCTAATCACGCCTTCAGAAACATCCGCAACAATGCTATCTCCCGTAACAAAATGTCCTGATAGCAACTCATTTGCCAGTGGGTTTTCTATCCATTTCTGTATCGCACGTTTCAATGGACGAGCACCGTATACAGGATCATAACCCACCTCAACCAACTGATCGGACGCGGCATCCGTTAATACCAATGACATCCCCATTTCAGCCAGTCTATCATTCAAATGCGAGAGCTGAACTGTAGCAATACCTTTAATTTGCGACTTCATCAATGGATGGAAAACAACAGTTTCATCGATACGGTTAATAAACTCAGGACGGAAGTGCATTCCAACCACCTCCATCACTTTTGCTTTAATTTCTTCATATTGATCAGCAGACCGATACTCTTGAATCAAATCAGAACCCAAGTTCGACGTCATGACAATCACGGTGTTTCTAAAGTCCACAGTACGTCCTTGCCCATCGGTTAATCGGCCGTCATCCAGAACCTGCAAAAGAATATTGAAAACATCAGGATGCGCTTTTTCCACTTCATCCAGTAATAACACTGAATAAGGTCGGCGTCTTACCGCTTCAGTCAGATAACCACCCTCTTCATAACCCACATAGCCTGGAGGCGCACCAATCAAACGAGCAACAGAGTGTTTTTCCATAAATTCAGACATATCGATTCGAACCATGGCCTGTTCAGTATCAAAAAGGAACCGCGCCAGAGATTTACATAACTCAGTCTTACCAACTCCTGTAGGGCCCAAGAAGAGGAAAGAGCCATTAGGTCGATTAGGGTCAGACAAACCGGAGCGAGAGCGACGAACTGCGTTAGAAACAGCTAAAACGGCTTCATCCTGACCCATAACAGATTCATGTAACGCATCTTCCATACGCAACAATTTATCACGCTCTCCTTCAAGCATTTTATCTACCGGAATACCTGTCCATCGCGAAACGACCGTCGCAATCTCTTCCTCGGTAACACGTCTTTTCAGCAATCGCGTTTCTGTTGTTTCTTCCGCCTTACTGGCTTTTTCTATTTCAGCCTCTAACATTGGAATTACACCATATTGGAGCTCTGACATTTTCGCTAAATTGCCACTGCGGCGAGCTTCTTCCATTTCATGACGCACGGTTTCAAGATCTTCTTTAAGTTTTTGAGCACCTTGCACTGCAGCTTTTTCGGCATTCCAGATTTCTTCTAAATCAGAAAACTGTTTCTGCAAGCTATCAATTTCGACATCCAACTCCTCCAAGCGAAGCTTGGAGGCTTTATCTTTTTCTTTTTTAAGCGCTTCTTTTTCAATCTTCAATTGAATCAAGCGACGCTCTAAACGATCCATGTCTTCTGGCTTAGAATCCATTTCCATGCGAATGCGACTGCCCGCCTCATCAATCAAATCAATCGCCTTATCCGGTAATTGGCGATCTGTTATGTAGCGCTGAGAAAGCTTGGCGGCGGCAATGATGGCAGAATCGGTAATATCAACACCATGATGGACTTCGTAGCGCTCTTTTAGACCACGTAAAATAGCAATGGAATCCAATACACTTGGCTCTTCCACCAGCACTTTTTGGAATCGTCTTTCCAATGCCGCATCTTTTTCAATGTACTGGCGATATTCATTCAATGTTGTCGCGCCAACACAATGTAATTCGCCACGAGCAAGAGCAGGTTTAAGCATGTTGCCGGCGTCCATTGAACCTTCAGACTTACCTGCACCAACCATAGTATGAATTTCATCGATAAATAAAATCACTTGACCTTCTTGCTTAGCAAGCTCATTAAGAAGGGCTTTTAGACGCTCCTCAAACTCACCTCGATATTTAGCACCAGCAATCAAAGCGGCCATATCAAGAGACAAAACTCGCTTATTTTTCAGACCTTCAGGCACTTCGCCGTTAATGATTCGCTGCGCCAAGCCTTCGACAATAGCGGTTTTACCCACACCAGGCTCACCAATCAAAACAGGGTTATTCTTACGACGACGCTGCAAAACTTGAATAGTACGGCGTATTTCGTCATCTCGACCAATAACCGGATCAAGTTTTCCTTCCGCTGCTCGTGCTGTTAAATCGACAGTATACTTGTCTAACGCTTGACGGTTTTCTTCTGCATCTGGATCATTCACAGAATCACCACCTCGAATACTATCAATTACCACTGCGATATCTGCCTTAGTGACACCACTTGCTTTTAAACTTTTTGCAAGGTCATCTTTACCATCAAACATCGCCATCAACACGAGCTCAGAAGATATATATTGATCTTTTCGCTTCTGCGCCTCTTTGTCGGCTAAGTTAAGTAACCTACCCAACTCCGGAGACATCTGCACATTGCCGTCGTGATCATTTACTTTTGGAAGACGAGACAATAGCTCATTGAGACTCTCACGGAATTTAGTAACAGGAATACCTGCTTGCTGAAGAATCGGACGAGTACTACCACCCTGTTGATCCAGCAGAGCCATCATTAAATGAAGTGGTTCGATATAAGAGTGATCTTGCCCAAGTGCGACGGATTGAGCATCGGAAAGTGCTAGTTGTAATTTACTGGTTAAACGATCTATACGCATGACCTGACATCCTTTGTAAAATAAGATGGAATATTTCAATTAAAAACTTAATAGCCTTTAAAAATGACTTTTCAAGATCCTTAGTGTCATTTTTTTGACACCCATCAATAAAACAGAGGATTATTTACTCAGCAATCCAAATAACAGAGGCCATTCGCCCTGTTTTACCATCACGCCGATAAGAATAAAAACGCTCCTCATCGGTAAACGTACAATAGTCGCCACCGTATATTTGTGTAATACCTGCGGCCACTAAACGCTGTTTCGCCAATAAATACAAATCACCTAGCCACTTGCCAGCTTCATCAGCAGGCTTAAAAGCCGCTTCAGCATCTGAAATAACTGACATAAACGCCTCTCGCACCTCATCTCCCACTTCAAAAGCATTTGGCCCAATAGCCGGCCCCAGCCAAACCATAACACCGTCCTTTTCATCAAACTGCGTCAAGGTAGATTCTAAAACACCAGTACAAAGTCCACGCCAACCAGCATGAGCCACAGCTACCTGCGTCCCAGCTTGATTGCAGAAAAATACTGGCAAACAATCCGCCGTTAGCACAGCACAAACCTGATTAGCAAAGCTAGAAACAGCCGCATCAGCACTATCTGGCAAAGATTCACAAGGCAAGCAGGCCACATCCGTACCATGCACCTGATTTAGCCAAGTCGTTGAATCCGGCATATCAATATAAGAAGCGAACAGTTGGCGATTCTGCTGAACCGCAGCAGGATCATCCTGTACATGAAGACCTAGATTAAGACTATCAAACGGCACGCTACTAACTCCACCAATACGAGTGGAGACATAAGCACGAACAGATGAAGGCGCAGGCCAAGTAGGGCTAATATAAGATGAGGCATGAGAAGACATTATAATCTCCAAAAATAAAAAATAAAAAAGGCAGCCGAAGCTGCCTCTATAACACGACCAAATTAGAAATATTCAGAGTCGTTACTACCAGACTCCACCATATCTTTCTTAAGGGCGTCTAATAGTTTCTTCATATCATCTGGTAAATCAATTTCCCATTCCATCCATTCGCCAGTAATAGGATGAGACAATTCTAATTTTTTAGCATGCAATGCTTGGCGACGGAAATGACGTAGCTCATCCTGCAACTCAGGAGAACACGCCTTTGGCATTTTCAAGCGACCGCCATATTGAGGGTCGCCAACCAACGGATATTGAATAAACGCCATATGAACGCGAATTTGATGAGTGCGCCCTGTTTCTAGCTTTAAACGAATATGCGTGTGATTTTTAAAACGCTCAACTAAGCGATAATGCGTTACCGCATCTTTACCATTAACAGGCTCTACCGCTTGTTTTTGACGATTATGTGGATGACGACCGATAGGCTCATCCACAACACCACCGCCAGTCATCACACCAATAGAAACTGCTTCGTATTCACGACCCATACTACGCTCTTGCAACTGAGTCACAAGATCGGTTTGCGCAGCCAAAGTCTTAGCAACCACCATCAAACCAGTTGTCTCTTTATCAAGGCGATGCACGATACCAGCACGCGGAATATGAGCCGTCTCTGGTGCATGATGAAGAATCGCATTCATCAAAGTACCATCTCGGTTACCAACAGCAGGATGCACAACCAAACCCGCAGGCTTGTTTATGATCATGATGTCATCATCTTCATAAACAACATCGAGATCCATTGCTTGAGCTTCATGCTCTTCTTGAGCTTCGATAACAATATCCAATGTCACCACTTCACCGCCAAATAATTTTTCTTTTGGTTTAGTGATTTTACCATCGACCTTCAAGACACCTTCTTTGATCCAGCTCTGTATCCGCGAACGAGAATAGTCACTAAACAATTCTGTTGCGATCTGATCGAAACGGTTGCCACCCAAATCGAAAGGAACTTGGGCTTCTTTTACTATGCGCTCTGCCATACAATGTACTTTAGTCTGTTGTTTTCAGCTCAATAAATTTATCATTGGGCTTGAATGTGAAAAAACGTGTAGCGCCTTGCACTTCATCATCTTTCGCAATATAACGCTACAAAATGCCGATTGAGGCTTACCTACTACCATATCAAGGTTTTGATTATACATGGGATTTCATCACTCGTTGCTCCGATTCTCTGGAATAGTTAGTTTTTCTTTATTCATTGTTGCCTGTTCAAGCAAACAGGTACAAGAACCAGACCTACCTGAACGCGTCTATTACGACAAAGCTCAGCAAGCTCTAAAAGAAAATCTTCCTACTACCGCCATTAAACATCTAAAAGATTTAGATTCTCGCTATCCATTTGGTGAATTTAGTACTCGCGCGGAATTAGACTTAATTTACGCACAAATGGAGGCAAGCGATTTCATCGCAGCTCATGCATCAGCTGAGCGATTTATCAAAAATCATCCAGAACACGATTCTGTAGATTATGCTTATTATATGCGTGCTTTATCAACCTACAAAGGTGCAGAAAGCTTAATGTCTCGCTACTTAAATCTTGATCCAAGTGAAAGAGATTCGAAAGAACTTGCCAAAGCATTTAATGAACTTGCAGATTTTACATCTCGTTTTCCCAAAAGCACTTATGCTCCTGATGCAAAAGCACGTATGTATTATTTGCGAGAAATGGTGGCCCGTCACGAACTACAAGTGGCACGCTATTACCTTAAAAGGAAAGCACCGCTTTCTGCACTACGTCGTAGCCAAGAAGTAATTCAACACTATCCAAGCACACGCTCTGTAGAGGAAGCACTGGCCATAAGCATTCAATCATACAATGATTTGAAACAAACAGATTTGGCACAAACCAATCTAGCAGTATTAAAACAAAATTTTCCAAATACATCGTACATTGACAATAATGGTAACTTTGTCACCCTGAAGCTACCAAGCGATGCTGACCCCGGATTTCTATACTGGGTTTCATTTGGTCTAATTAACTAGATACCATCTAGTTAGGTAGCAGGGTACAGAGTATTTTCTTGCCCTGCGTGCCAAGCTGGATGTTTTGCCATGACTACAGAAATGAACCTATCCGAGTTAACGAAATAAGCAAGCCAACGTTTCACATTAGTGTACTCAGACAAATCAAACCATTTCGGATTCACAGCTGCAAACTGACGGATGAAGGGGAAAATGGCAATATCCGCCAAACTTCTCGCCTCACCTGCTATAAATACCCTATTTTCTAAACGCTTCTCCAGTCGAGACAAAAATACCGCTCCTCTACCGCGATAATAGGCTTCGCTACGTTCTGGGTGTCGATCCGCATATTTATATCTATCCAGCCAGTACTTAAAAAAATGATCATTGTAAGTAACCCAAGACATTATTCGATGCCGTTTCTGACTGTCTGCAGGCCACAATTCATCAGCCTTTTGCTTATCACCTGCCCGCGCTAGAGCCCAAAAAATAATATCCAAGCTCTCAGGATATCGCGTCCCATCAAGGTCAATTAACTGAGGAACCGTCGAACGCCCTCCCAATAACAATAATTCTGGCGGTTTAGACTTTAAAACCACCTCGCGCAAGTACACATAGACATTCAGTTCAGCTAGCGCGTATCTAGAGCGCATTGCATAAGGACAACGCCTAAACGAATACAAAAACGGCAGCAAAAATATCTCCTACTTTTTATAAACTATACAAATTATAAACATAAAAAAACCATGCTCATAATAAATACCTCATATAAAGTAAGATATTCAAGCGCATGGTTTTTTGGTCAATCAAAAGCTTATTTAAACTGGTGTAACATTCTCAGCTTGGGGACCTTTCTGTCCTTGAGTCACTTCGAACGTTACTTTTTGACCTTCTTGTAAAGTGCGACGACCACTACCATTTATTGAACGAAAATGAACGAAAACATCAGGTCCGCCTTCACGCTCAATAAAACCAAATCCTTTTTCATCATTAAACCATTTAACAATACCTGATACTAACTGACCTGACATAACAACCTCATTATTTATGTTGCCCTTAAATGGGCAATCTTTTAACTATGCTAAAAGCCTTTAAAGCTTGAGTAACTTCTTAATGTTAAGCATATTAAGTTAAGATTTATCTTAAAAAATACACCAACTCATCGATAATAAGTCGTAAAAAATAAAATAGAAAGCGGATGAAAAACAAGTATTGTTAAAAAAAGTAATAACACTCAACCAAAATATTAGCCCTATCCTATAAAGCCAACCTAAAATCATAACCATACTAAGCCATAAAACAACAAAAACTCCCAAAACTTCAAAACAGTGCAATTTAGGAAGAGTTTAATTAAATAGCACCAAATAAAAGCACAGATGGAACGTTTATTGCTTAATCCAAAATAAATTTGAATTAAACAATCTAAAAAAACCAATAAAGCCCCAAAAAAGAGCAATTAAGGACAATAGCAAACCTTTTCGGTGCAAAAACAAACGTTAGGAGCCACCTTTGACATCCACAAACAGTGCAGTAGAGATGCTAGTTTCCAGTTCAAATACTCTTTTTATACTACTTGGCGCCATAATGGTATTCGCCATGCATGCAGGGTTCGCTTTTTTAGAAGTGGGAACGGTACGGCATAAGAATCAAGTAAATGCGTTAGTCAAAATAATGACTGATTTTGCAATTTCGGCGCTCGTTTACTTTTTTGTTGGCTATCAAATTGCCTATGGCATTAATTTTTTTGACAGTGCAACAGTACTATCGCAGGAGCATGGCTATAGTTTAGTAAAGTTTTTTTTCCTCATGACTTTTGCTGCGGCGATACCTGCCATAATTTCTGGTGGTGTTGCTGAGCGAGCAAAATTTTATCCCATGCTAATTTCTGCAGCAATAATTGTTGGCATTGCCTATCCATTTTTTGAAGGCATTGTATGGAATGGTAATTATGGTCTTCAAGATTGGCTAGAAAAACAATACGGGGCGCCTTTTCATGACTTTGCAGGCTCCGTTGTCGTTCATGCTTTTGGGGGCTGGGTTGCCCTTGCTGCCATTATCCTACTTGGTACACGCAGAGGCCGTTTTAGACACGGAAAATTAGTCGCATTCGCACCGTCAAACATCCCATTTTTGGCCTTAGGCGCTTGGATACTTTGCATAGGTTGGTTTGGTTTTAACGTCATGTCAGCACAAACGCTTGATGGCGTAAGCGGTTTAGTGGCTGTTAATTCTTTAATGGCGATGGTTGGTGGCATCATAGCGGCCATGTTATTTGGAAAAAATGACCCAGGCTTTATCCACAATGGCCCCTTAGCAGGTTTAGTTGCCGTATGCGCAGGTTCAGACATCATGCACCCTATTGGCGCTTTAGCCACAGGAGCATTTGCCGGTGTAATATTCACCACTTTGTTTACTATTATTCAGCAAAAATTCAAACACACAGATGATGTTCTCGGTGTTTGGCCTCTGCATGGCGTTTGTGGAGCCTGGGGAGGCATTGCAGCAGGTATTTTTGGATCCGAGACGCTTGGTGGCTTAGGTGGCGTTAGCTTCTTCTCTCAGCTCGTAGGAAGCTCTGGTGGAATCGTAATAGCAACACTAAGCGGATTCATTGTTTATGGAATAGTTAAGTTAGTGAGCGGATTACGCCTCAGTGAAGAGGATGAATTTAACGGGGCAGACTTGTCAATTCATAAAATAGGCTCTATTGGCAAAGAATAACACTACCTCGTATAAAAGCCTGATGTCGTTTTGGTTCATTTTTAACTAAACCGACATCAGGCTTTTTTATTTTCTAGTTCATCTAGAGGTCTGTATAATTGCCCATTTATTGAAGCGAAAATACTAATGAAGATTTGGCTACTCACGCACAGTGAAGAACTAAAAAAAGCATCAGGAACAGGAAGACTAGTAAAAGAAACCCTAGGAAAAGAATGTGAAATTATCGTATGGTCCAGAGTCGCGCCAGATGAAGCGATATTAAACCTATCACCATCCGACACTCTACTAATTTATTTGTGTGAAAATGAAGAGCAAAAAGCTGTTAGTGATAGCCAGATATCCAAGAATAACACCATTATTATTGACGGAACTTGGCAACAAGCTCGCAAAATATACAATCAATCTCCCTACCTACAAAAATTCAAACATCATGAAATTCAAGGTGTAAAATCCGTATACAACAAACGTCGTAATCAAAAAAATATCGGTCTTTGCACTGCTGAAGTCGCTATTCATATTTTGACTGAATACAAGCATCCAGCAGCGGAAGAATTATCTAATAAATTCACTAAATTCAACCAGTAACACTTACTCTGATTTCACCCAAATGCTCAACCCAAGCCTGCATTTCATCCCCAACAACTACAGCCCCTACATTCTCAGGCGTCCCCGTCATTATTAAATCACCTGGTCGTAACTCAAAGACCTCTGATAACTTACAAATAACCTCTTCAATAGACCAAGTTAAGTTTGTAACATTGCTAATTTGCTTAAGATCACCATTAACTTTTAATCCAATTTCAGCCTTTGAAACATTATCAGCAAGTAAGTCTGTTTTTAATAAAATAGGGCTTATTGGTGCAGACTCATCAAATGATTTACCCACCTCCCAAGGACGTCCTTTCTTTTTAGCTTGCGACTGAAGATCTCGACGAGTCATGTCCAAACCTACTGCATAACCGAGAATGGCCTCTCTAGATTGCTGCATCGTTAAATTACGACCACCTTTACCTATCGCGATAACAAGCTCCACCTCATACTCAAACTGTGATGTAGCCATTGGATAAGTAATAAAAGTTGTTTCAGAAAAGCCTGCAGGTACAACACAAGAAGAATCTTTTGCAAAGAAGAATGGTGGATCTCTTTCTGGGTCATCACCCATTTCTTTTGAATGTTCAGCGTAATTACGGCCAACACAATAAACACGACCAACTGGGTATACTTGATTACTTTCAGCAATAGGTAAATAAACTCTATCTTGCTCAGGTACAATATTTTTCATTTAAGTCTCAATAAAGAATAGTAGGATTTAGAAATGGCCTGACTTTAACCAAATAAAGCAATTTGACGGCACAACCCAATGATCTAATCTGAAGCTAGGCTCACGTAGCCATGCTCCAGAAGCCATTTGAAGGTCTTCGTACTCAGCTTGTCCAGATATAATAAATAACTCAACGGAAGTCGCTAAGTCCAATTCACTTAATATATCTTCACCATTCTGAATACGAACAAACCAAACGCGCTCAGCGCCAAATTCGTAAAGAGGAACAACTTCGGATTTTTGAGATGACCAGATATTAGGAGTATCTATATAGATTTGATTTAAATCGGAGACTTGAAACTGATGTAATTTAACCAGTAAAAAACAGCCATCACGGCTATGAGGAGCATGACTGCTACCGGGAGGGTTTCTAAAATAACTTCCTGCTTTAAAATCACCTTTTTCATCTGAAAAAACACCATTTAAAACCAGTATTTCTTCTCCAAGAGGATGTGGGTGAGCACGAAATACCGAGCCAGCCTCATATCTAACAAGACTCGTTGCATGACCTCGCTCAGCTCCCTCTCTTGCTAAAGGCTTTCTATAAACACCAGACATAGGACTGGCGATCCAATCAATTTTATCCGTATCCATGAATACTGTCTGAGCAAAATCCATGTTAAGCATAACCGACCGCCAATCTCATATTAAAAAATCAGTTTAACGGTTTGATCAAATAACAATCAAGTTTTTATTAATAACAAAACCTAAATATCAGACATAAAAAAAGCACCAGATGCTGCCACCTGATGCCGAAAAATGTTCCAACAAATCCGCCTACAAGAGAAGAAATATGGAACCTTGAATGATCTTACTTAACATAAGGCTCCCACCTTATTATTAGATAGGAGCCTTAGAGTAAATAAAATCCTCTAGGAGAAGATCTTAGAAACCGTAGTAAACACCAACAGCTGTCTGAGTGTCTGTAGTGCTAGATTTAGCATTTTCAAACTCGCCTAATTCAGCATATACATAAACATTTGATGCTAGGTCATAAGTTACACCAGCAGCATATTCGTTAAAGCTACTAGAACCAGCAGCATCAGGATCTACATTTTGGTAAGAAGCATATACATCACCAGCACCGTAACCGTAACGAGCAGCTAGACCTAGAATATCCTGAGTACTTTCTGTTGTTTCATATTTAGCAGTAACAGAAAGATTTTCTAGTGGATTAACAGTCAAAGCTAGACCAGTTGTCGCTTTAGCATTTCCAGATGTAGTAGGACCTGTTGTATTACCACGAGTATCATGAGCCAAAGCAACAGAGAACATATCAGCTGAATATTTCAAAACTGTCATGCTAGAAAGATTGTCGTAGTTATTATTCGCAGTAGCTCCAGTACCTTGGCCTTCGCTAGCTTTACCCTTAACTTGAATAGCTACTTGCACTTCAAAGCCACCCATAGACGGAGCGAAGAACGCAATAGTATCGCCTTCTGAAGTATTAGCAGCTTTTGTTGGGCTCAAATACTCAAATTGGTTGATATTATCTTGGATTGCGTTGTTGTAGATAGTATCAAACGAACCAATTTGAACTTTACCGAAAGAACCTTTCAAACCAACATACGCTTGATCTAAGTTAGATTTACCAGAATCAGTAAGGCCAGATTTTTGATCAGCTTTGATTTCAATTTCATATTTGAAGAAAGCAGTCAAATCGTCATTGATTTTCGTGTCGCCTTTCAAGCCAATAGTTGAACCATTGTCTTCAAAGTTTCCGCCCGCTTCTTTATCAACGTATACGTACTGGATGTTACCGTAAACATCTACTGTAGAACCTTCAGCAGCTTGAACTGATACAGAAGCAAGTGCTGCACTTGATACAGCAATAGCAATAATCGATTTTTTCATTCTCGTTTCCCTTTTAAATGTGTGTACGCTTTTCTTGTAGGCGCTTGATATGTGCAAGCAACAATCAAACAATTTAAACATTTCGTAGAAATAGACAACCACATGCAAGCTAATTGCATCAAGTATCCATTATAAATGCTTATTTCGTGAAATATATCATATATAAAGGATTTTTTGTATGAAAAATAGCCATGGAAAAACAAAAAAATCAATAGATTAAAAACAATTCGATCAGAATGTGCATAAAACAACTAAATGTATAAAATACTAAATAGTCACTCTAGAAACACATCGTAAAATAGACGCTTGATGCTGAATGAAAGCTATCAAAGCGAAATAAAGAAAGAATAAAGGAAGCAGAAAAAGGTGGGGCTAGAGGGCTAAAAACCCTCCAGGCATAAAAATATATTTACCACATCAAGTCATCAGGAATCTGAAAGTCAGCATAGGGATCATCATCAACACTTTCAACTCGGTTATTACAAACAAGCACATAAGATGGATCACGCTCAGTTATCTTTACAGCAACAGGCTCAGGAACAAGTTCATACTGCTGCTCAAGCTTAACAATTGCCAACCGGCCTCGGCTCAAGTCATCGTGCATGGATTGACTAATATATAGCTGCTTTACCTTTTTATTATCTGTGAAATGATAAGCAATATCCCCATCCTGCTTTCGAATTCGATTTTGCTCTATCATTTGTCGAATTTGCCCCTGTATTGCTTTCTGCTCAGCGAGCTTTTGTCGCTCCATATTCAAAGCTCTATCTTTATCAGCTTTTTCTTCCCTTTGACGCTTCAACTCCTCTTGACGGCCATCATCTCCAGTCGCTAAGGCTTTACCTTTTTTAATTTTCTGCTTGAGCTGTAAAGATTCCGACTTTAACTTCTTAACTTTCTTTTTATCAACAAGCCCAATACCTAATAATTGTTCTTGCAATGATTTCGTAGCCATATTTTCCTCCCTCAGAACATCTAGCCAGTACTTTAAAGTATTATTGTAGAAGCCCCCTTATAGCTTTAAACAAATCAAATACCAACCTATAAAAACAAAAAAAGCGACTTTAAAAGTCGCTTTTTAGCATTCGCACTGCTGAGAGTATCCTCAGCAACGTTACCTTATAAAGGAGTAACGTTTTGAGCTTCAGGGCCTTTTTTGCCTTGAGCTACTTGGAATTCAACTTTTTGGCCTTCAGCCAAAGTTTTGAAACCAGAAGTGTTGATTGCAGAGAAATGAACGAAAACATCAGGACCTTGATCCTGAGTGATGAAACCGAAACCTTTAGTTTCGTTGAAAAATTTTACTGTACCAGTTACTACGTCAGACATGTCTGTTTATCCTGTAGGTTAAGTTAATTTATACGAAGATGTAAATCATCTACGTTATAGTGCTAAAAAAACTCGGTATTACTTATGACTTAACAGGACCGAACATACATGACGTAATATTCGCAACTCTGGACATAAATATTGCCAACTCTTTTAAACGAAATTGATTGTAGTCCGCTTTGAGTCACTGGGTCAATCATGTTTTCCATAATTTTTATCTATTTAGATAAAATAGGGGTTATCTAAAATCTCAAAAAAAAGCTATCTCTATGTATTATAAGCATTTATTACTAAATAAGAGTCGGAAAAATATCTATAAATATATCTAAGAAATCTTATTTAAAAATCACTTCCAAACGTTTTTCAGGATAAGTTATCGCAGGAGAATGAGTTCTATTTTATATTTCAAGCATAACTTGAAGATCCCCCCCCTATTATTACTAGTTGTATTAGCCTTATCATGAGTTTCTGTAGATTAAAATAGACGCAATCTAAAACATTACGCGCTCCCATAGCAATGCGTAAGTAGAGAGCTCCCTCCACAAGATAGCTAATCAAACCGTTATTAAATATTGAAAAAATCAAATTTTGTTTTTTCTCGTCCAAATGAAATCACTTATTACACTATATGCATGTAATATAAGAAAAGGCTCATCAGAAATTGCATTGCTTCACCCAGAATCATATATTTTCCAAACATCTCCCTATAGACAAAAGAGCTTGGCAACATTAGCTTACCGGCCAATAAGAGCCCTACACGACCTCTCATTGCCTTATAGTAAGTGTCTTCACAACTTTCCGAAACACTTTCCTTGAGACGAAAAAAAGCCCTGACA
>NZ_KZ454897.1:0-62333 GCF_002792415.1 Marinomonas sp. BSi20584 | reverse complement strand
TTAATCGACTCATCATCCCGAAGAACAACAAGCCAACATAAAGCGAATTGATGTGTTAGACGTTTCGCAAGACTTCAATTTTTTTGATCAACTACATCTCGGTAAAACCGGTCTGCGATGATCTTCTGAAGCCTCCAGCGAGCGCCCACACAAATTATCTGATTATCTATTTTAAAGAGCGTCACCACACATGATGTGCGGCTGAGGTCGTGTATAGTACAGAATATTTTTATCCATGCAACCGTTTTTAAACAAAAAAGTCACTGTATTGTAAAATACAGTGACTTTTCTTAAATAATCAAAGATCAATTACTTAATTTCGAGTGCTTGCGCTTCGATTCTGGCTTTCCATTCGGCAGGCCCTGTGATGTGTACAGATGTACCTAACGTATCAACTGCAACTGTTACAGGCATATCAACCACATCAAATTCATAGATAGCCTCCATACCTAGCTCAGGAAAGGCAACAACATCTGCTTTCTTGATTGCTTTAGAAACCAAATAAGCCGCACCACCTACTGCCATTAGGTAAACCGCACCAAATTCTTTGATCGCTTCAATTGCAACAGGACCACGCTCAGATTTACCAATCATACCAAGCAGACCCGTTTTATCCAGAATCGTGCGGGTAAATTTGTCCATTCGTGTCGCAGTAGTTGGTCCAGCAGGTCCTACAGCCTCATCTCTCACTGGATCAACAGGCCCAACGTAATAAATAAAGCGACCTTTAAGATCAACAGGAAGCTCTTCGCCGTTAGCGATCATCTCAACCATTTTCTTATGAGCGGCATCACGACCCGTTAGCATTTTACCGTTTAACAAAACGGTTTCACCAGGCTGCCACTCTTTTACTTGCTCAGGTGTAATTGTATTCAAATCAACTCGACGAACACTTTCCCCCACTTCCCAAGTAATTTCCGGCCAATCATCTAACGAAGGTGGCACCAAATCTGCTGGACCAGAACCATCAAGCACGAAATGTGCGTGACGCGTAGCAGCACAGTTAGGAATCATAGCAACAGGCAAAGACGCCGCATGAGTTGGGTAATCCATGATTTTCACATCAAGAACAGTCGTTAAACCACCTAGACCCTGTGCACCAATACCTAGATTATTAACCGCATCAAAAATAGCCAAACGAAGCTCTTCAACACGTGTTTGTGGCCCGCGGGCTTTCAACTCATGAATATCAATCGGCTCCATCAAAGATTCTTTCGCCATAACCATGGCTTTCTCTGCTGTACCACCAATACCTATACCGAGCATTCCTGGAGGACACCAGCCAGCCCCCATCGTTGGAACCGTTTTCTTAACCCATTCAACGATATCATCGGAAGGGTTAAGCATCGCCAATTTGGATTTGTTTTCAGAACCGCCACCCTTAGCAGCAACATGAACCTCAACCGTATCACCAGGTACAACCTCCATATGAATCACAGCAGGCGTATTGTCTTTGGTGTTTTTACGAGCTCCAGCAGGATCGGCAAGAATAGAGGCACGCAACACATTATCTGGATGGAGATAAGCTCGACGCACGCCTTCATTAATCATATCAGCGACACTTCTTGTACTTTCCCACTGAACATTCATGCCAATTTTAATAAAGACAGTAACAATACCAGTGTCCTGACAAATTGGACGCTTACCTTCAGCACACATACGAGAATTAATGAGAATTTGCGCCATCGAATCTTTCGCGGCCTTACTCTCTTCTCGCTCGTACGCTTCATGCACTGCTTTTACGAAGTCCAGAGGGTGATAATAAGAGATAAACTGCAATGCGTCTGCAACGCTATCAATCAGATCATCTTCTTTAATAATGCTCATGCTTCTCTCCTGCTGAGTATTACGATTGAATCGAAAACGAAATGGTAAAAGATGCAGCCTTGCAAAGAAAGCTTTATGGTGGGTTTTAAAAAAATATACCCCTCATCAATTGAATGAATGAGGGGTATAAATAATAAAAGGTTAGTTCTTTTAGGCAAATAGCTTAACGATTTGCTTTTTGCTCTCTATCAGATTTTGGCTTCTGCACAGAGTGCTGGATATACTCTTCTAAAATTTGAGCAGTAAATTTTTCCCTCTCAGGTAAAGACGCAATACGCTCAGCTTCCCAGTTGATCAGACGAATAAAGACAGAATATTTTTTAATGAAGCCATAACCAATATCCCTAACACCTATATCATTAGTCTCCATCAAGTAAATAACTTGCTCTAAATTCTTCTGAGTCTCGAACTGGCCACCCTCGCTCGCAGCAATCAACAAACGCTGAATATGTTGGATCGGATTTTCAGATGCTCGTGATTCTTTTTTTGCTAAATTAGAGGTTAAAAATTTATCTAACATCTCTTCAGTGTGCACTTCTCTTGCATGCACATCAGAAATTAGCGCAGACTCACGTTCTAACAAACGAATAAACAAGCTCTTATTTTTAATATCTGAGAACTCTAAATCTTTAAGAGAAAGACCATTCTGAGACATAATATCAATAACTTTTTCATAAGATGCCGTAGCATCCTCACCAACAGATACCGCGAGCACAAGATGACGGCGCAACTCATGCATTATTTTGGCAGCCCGATAATCTTCTTTGCGCTGTAGGTGCTGCTTAAGAGACTCTTTGTTTTTCACCAAAGCATGACTAACTGCATCGTATCCTTGAACTGCTTCTTGCTCATCTCTTAAACGAGCCATACGGATTTTGGTGCAACTATTTTCCCAAGCTTCATAAGATTTTGCTCTAGCCTGAAAAGCTCGTTCAATAGCTTCTTCAAAGCTTTGCTCAATTCGCGCACGCTCGGCACGCTCCTGCAATTCACCTTGTTCGTGCTCATAACGTTTCTGCTTTTTAAGCTGCAGATTTTCCTGAGCCAATAGAAGCTGCTTATCTAAAGTCTCTATATCCGCTTGGATTTTGGTTTCATCAAAATCAGCAAGTTTTTCATAAACTTTTGACCAGTAACCATCCTCTATGAATGGCACATTTGGATCGCTCGTCGCATATTGCGTTTTAAGAGTTTCAGTAAATCCATGATTATCTGGACGGAAAGCTTTAGTGGCATTAATAACATTATCACTGGAGGTATAGCTAGCAGAGCCATCCTGTCCATTTTCGTTAGCAACAGACGCTGCCGCCATAACCACATCTTCCATTACACTTTCCGCTGTCATGCTATTTTCACCGACATTATTGCCATCTAATTCAAAATTCGACTCAACTTCTTCAGCTTGAGCATCCACACAAAAAGTCATTTGATCGTCATTACTAACGCACACCTTTTCGTTATCAACATTTTCATTATCTGCCAAAAATGAATCATGAGGTGAATTATCAGTATCGTGAAAACTAGATAAATCCATATCATCAAGAATAGTACGAGCAGATTCATACGCTCGACTAGGATCGTTATCTTTTTCACTGAAACGACGATGATACACAGACCCTTCGGAGGATGATTTTACAACGACTTCTTTTTGATATCGCGGAATCGCCCCACCCCAACTCACGCGGTAAAGCATAGCTCGGTCACACAACTGCAAAATAGGTAGCTCTCGTTGAGCAACCTGATATTGCCTAATCAGCGACTCCGCATGACGCAAAGCCATTACTGATTCACTTGAATTAGTAGAGGTTGCTAAATTCAATAATTTAACAACTTTCTGTATGGCCTTCTTCCTTTTGCTTATGCTCATAAAACACGCTTTCCAAGTTGGCTAAATTTCACTCAGTATAGAATACAAATTCAGGGCTTTTTCTCAATAGTAAAGTTCAGCCCCATCGCTAGGCAGCGTTAAATCATCACTTAGCAATGAATGAACCTTCTGCAAAATCTCAGCCAAGTCTTCTTTTGAATAAGGAATAGCATCCAATTTCCCCCAAATAGGACTAGGCCAGCAAGGATCAGTCTTATAACGAACTATATGATGTATATGCAATTGCGGCACCTGATTGCCTATAGCGGCAACATTCAGTTTAGTTGCGGAAAAGGCATCATGAAGAGTTTCCGCCAACAGGCAACTTTCTGCCATAAGTTGCTGACGATCCTCTTCTACAAGTTGATATATTTCAGTAATGTCATTTCTTTGCGGAACAAGTATAAACCAAGGAAACTGAGCATCATTTATAAGACGCAACTGGCACAATGAAAAGTGTCCAACAAGAATAGAATCACGACCTAACACAGGATTTAACTCAAACATCTTTACATCTTCCTATTTACAAAAAAGGCTTTCATAAGCACTATAGCACCCTATTTTTAAAAACTCTCAGAGACTTGGAGCCCGCATGACTGATATGCAATGTGCCGTGGATGCACAAGCAAAATTAGCCGAATGTCCTCGTTGGGACGAGCGCACTCAAACGCTCTATTTTGTCGATATAGATTCTTTCATACTATACGCTTACAACACAAAAACAAAAAAACTAACAAGTCGCGAATTCGACGAAGAAATCGGCTGCTTCTCACTAGTTGAAAACGGTGGTTTTATCGCTGCCTTCCGTTCAGGTGTCTTTACGTTTGAACACATAAATGCTGATTTAAAGCCTTATTGGCTTGCCACTTACGATCAAAGAACAACCCGCTTTAACGATGGACGCTGTGATGCTAAAGGTCGTTTCCTAGCTGGCACAATGTACTCTCCAAAAGATGCCTTCAATGGAGCATTACATCAATTCAGCGGTGGCAAAGAAAACCTGATTGATCAAGCCGCTTGGACATCTAATGGTTTAGCATTTTCCCCTGATAACACCATTATGTATTATTCGGATACTCCGAATCATGTTGTTTATCAATTTGATTATGACTTAGAAAACGGCACCGCAAGCAACAAACGCGTTTTCATTCAATTTCCACACGGCAACGGTCGCCCAGATGGTGCTGCCGTTGATAGTGATGGAAATTACTGGTCTGCTCTTTATCAAGGACAGCGCGTTGTAAAAATTAGCCCACAGGGTGAAATTTTAGAGGAATATCCTGTTCCTGCAACGTACCCAACCATGGTTGCCTTTGGTGGACCAGAAATGACAACACTATTTGTGAGTACTTGCCGTGGCGCACAAACAGATGAAGAGCTGAAACAATTCCCTCAAGCAGGCGGAATTTTTGCCCTTGAAACGAACGTAAAAGGCCAGATTGAGCCGCGTTTTGCAGGCTAAGGCTTTTTTTGTAATTTGATGTTTTTTTGCAATTTAACTTTAATCACTCAACTTTAAAGTACTGATATTATTATGCGCGCAAGCAACTATTTATTCTCTACCCTACGTGATGCACCAACTGACGCAGTCGTCACCAGCCACCAGCTAATGGTTCGTGCAGGCATGATTCGCCAAATTTCAAAAGGTTTGTACACTTGGCTACCTACAGGTCTTAAAGTCTTCCGCAAAGTCGAGAGCATTGTTCGCGACGAAATGGAAAAAGCAGGCTCTCTTGAAGTCATGATGCCAGGCGTTCAACCTGCAGAATTATGGCAAGAAACAGGACGCTGGCAGAAATATGGTCCAGAACTACTACGTCTGCAAGACCGCCACGGTCGCGAATATTGCCTTGGCCCAACCCACGAAGAAGTCATCACAGAACTTGCGCGCAACGAACTGACTAGCTACAAACAGCTACCAATGAATTTCTTTCAAATTCAAACAAAATTTCGTGACGAAGTTCGCCCTCGCTTTGGTGTAATGCGTTCACGCGAATTCTGCATGAAAGATGCGTACTCCTTCCATGTTGGCGCTGAATCACTCCAACAAACCTATGATGTAATGCACCAAGCTTATTGCAATGTATTTGATCGCATTGGCCTTAACTACCGCCCAGTTCGCGCAGATACAGGCAGTATTGGTGGCGCATATTCACACGAATTCCATGTATTGGCCGACTCTGGTGAAGATGATATTGCTTTCAGTGATTCATCTGACTTTGCTGCTAATATCGAGCTTGCAGAAGCCGTTTGCCTAAAAGAAAAAGCCGACACACCAACACAAAACATCGCGGAAGTATTTACTCCAGATTGTAAAACAATTCAAAAAGTCGCTGAGTTTTTAAAATTAGACGTCACCAGCACAGTGAAAACCATGCTTGTGAAAGCCGTTGACGAAAACGAGCAACCAACTATCGTCGCTCTTGTGTTGCGTGGCGATCACAACATCAACGAAATCAAAGTGGAAAAACTGCCTGGTATCGTGTCTCCTTTTGAATTCGCCGATGAAGCTGACATCATCGCAAAAATTGGCTGTGCACCTGGCTCCATTGGACCAAAAGGTCTAGCTGAAAAAGGCGTTCGCGTTATCGCAGATCGCTCAGCAGCCGTTATGTCTGACTTCTGCGCTGGTGCAAACAAAGACGACTACCACTTTATCGGTTTGAACTGGGAACGTGACTGTGCGGCATTTGAAATTGCAGATATCCGCAACGTTGTTGAAGGTGACCCTTCTCCAGACGGACAAGGCACTATCATAATTAAACGCGGCATCGAAGTGGGTCACATTTTCCAACTTGGCCAACAATATGCTGAAGCACTAAAAGCCACCGTTTTAGATGAAAATGGTAAAGCGCAAGTCATGCACATGGGCTGTTATGGTATTGGCGTTTCTCGTATCGTCGCAGCAGCAATCGAACAAAACTTCGATGAAAAAGGCATTTTGTGGCCAGAAAGCATCGCACCATTCGATATTGCTATTGTTGCGATGAACTACGACAAATCCGAAGCAGTACGCACAGAATGTGACCGCCTATACGCTGAATTAAAAGCAAAAGGCTTAGATGTATTACTAGATGATCGCAAAGAACGTCCAGGCGTTAAATTCGCAGATTGCGAACTACTAGGCATCCCGCATCGTTTAGTTGTTGGCGATAAAGGACTAGAAAAAGGCACATTAGAATACAAATACCGTAAAGCTGGCGAGAACGAAGACATTGCTATTGCCGACGCTATCGATTTTATCTTAAGCAAAAAATAAGACTACCAAGCCTGACGGAAGCAGTTCCTTCTGTCAGGCTTTTTATACCAGAGATCCAGTAATAAATAGGAACCAACATGACCACTATTTACCACAACCCTCGCTGTTCAAAATCTCGCCAAACCTTACAACTTCTAGAAGAAAACAATATCCAGCCTGAGATTCGTCTGTATTTGCAAGATCCCCCAAGTATCGAAGAAATCCAAGCATTACTTACACAGCTAGATATAACACCACTAGAACTCATGCGCACTAAAGAAACCATCTACAAAGAACTTGGTTTAAGCAAAGAATCTACCGACGAAGAACGTCTGCAAGCTATGCACACGACCCCAAGCCTAATAGAACGCCCTATTGTTATACACAACGACAAAGCAAAGATTGGTCGCCCACCTGAAGATGTTTTAGCCTTATTTAAATAAATGAGAGCAACTAAATAGGAACTACTGAATGATCCCTTCACCTTACGTATTGGTTTTGTTTTACAGTCGTCACGGCTCAGTCTCAGAAATGGCAAAGTACATTGCTCGCGGCATCAACAAAACCAACGGCATAGAAGCAAAGATACGCCAAGTTCCAGAAGTGGCTGATACAACAAAAGTCGCCGCTCCAGCATTACCAGACGATGGCGCGCCTTATTGCACTTTGGAAGAACTAGCAGATTGCTCAGGACTTGCTATAGGATCACCTTCCTATTTTGGCAGTATGGCCGCACCACTGAAACATTTCATCGATCAGACATCGACACTCTGGCTAACAGGCCAATTAATCGACAAACCCGCTTGCGGCTTCACCAGCGCAAGCACCATGCATGGCGGCCAAGAACAATGCATTCACAGCATGATGACACCGTTAATCCATCACGGCATGGTTTGGCTTGGTTTGCCTTACAAAAACAAAGAGCTAATCAGTACGCAGGCAGGCGGAACGCCTTATGGTGCAAGCCACCTAGCAAACAGCACACATGAAACTGCTTTAACCAATGATGAAAAAGCACTTTGTGAAGCGCAAGGTAAACGCATCGCCGAAATGGCCATCAAGCTAAAAAAATAAGCCTTTTTAGTTTATCTAGAACAAACCATACAAAACGAAAAAAGCCGCAACATAAAAAATTATGCTGCGGCTTTTTACTACCTAATGACTAGTATCTTACAATCAATTCTTAGTGATTAAGCTCAATGCCTTGGAAGCTCGATATCCTTAAACAATAATTCAACATCTTGCCGATTCCCAGCCTCCATCGCAGCCATTACGACATCTTTTGTCAGATGAGGCGCAAAAGATTCAATAAATTTATACATATAGCCACGAATAAATGTATTACTACGAATGCCTATTTTTGTGCAACTGTCTGCAAAAAGATGCGAAGCATCTAAAGCAACCAAATCTGCATCTTGTATTTCATCATGGGCCATTGAAGCTACAATCCCCACACCAAGTCCTAAGCGCACATAAGTTTTAATCACATCAGAGTCCGCAGCAGTAAATACAACATTTGGTTGTAATTCTGCCTCTTGAAACGCCTGATCCAATTGAGATCGACCCGTAAAACCAAATACATACGTGACAATAGGATATTCAGCCAATGCTTGCAGAGTCAGCTTATTTACTTTTGCCAAAGGATGGTCTTTTGGCACAACCACTGAACGGTTCCACGTATAACAAGGCAACATAACCAGATTGCCAAATAACTCTAACGCTTCTGTCGCAATTGCAAAATCGACAAGACCGTCGTTTGCCATTTCTGCGATTTGCATTGGTGTTCCTTGATGCATATGCAAACTAACGTCAGGATAACCTTCAATGAATTGATTAATCACTTTAGGCAAAGCATATCGAGCCTGTGTATGCGTCGTTGCGATATCAAGCGACCCTTTACGCTCATCACTAAATTCTTTCGCCACACGCTTAATATTTTGCGTTTGACTAAGCACTTCACCTGCTAAAGCAATAATTTTTTCGCCAGCCGGTGTCACATGCGTTAGGTGCTTTCCGCTCCGCGCAAAAACCTCTACACCAAGCTCATCTTCCAAAAGACGAATCTGCTTACTAACGCCTGGCTGTGACGTGTATAAACTTTGCGCCGTGGCCGAAACGTTCAAGTCATGACGTGCCACTTCCCATATATACCTAAGCTGCTGTAATTTCATCGTCTGCCTTATTCGAAAAAGAGTTAAAAACATAATAAAATATTACTTTATAGAATAGTAAAAAACCTCTAGTGTTGCCAGCTTAAATAACTTCAATGTGGCTTTTCTAATGGATTTTCTTTGGTACATTTCTGCAGGTGCGGCGGTTGGCTTGGCTGTTGGCATCACAGGTGTTGGTGGCGGCTCACTTATGACACCACTTTTATTGATGTTTGGCTTTCCTCCCCATATCGCGATTGGCACAGATCTTATGTATGCAGGCATTGCAAAAAGCACCGGCGTTGTCATGCATGCTAAACGCGGCAATGTAAACTGGAAAATTGTTTTCGCCATGGCGGCAGGAAGCATTCCCGCTTCCCTCATAACCGTTTGGGCATTATCAAGATTTGAAAAGCCCGATCACTATCAAGAAATTTTAACCAGTACGTTAGGTATGATGCTAGTTCTCACTGCCGTGGTTATATTATTTAGAGCTAAGTTAACCAAAGCACTAAGCTTCAACATATCAGACGACCAAAGTACAAAAATCGTCTTTGTCTGCGGATTTATTTTAGGCGTATTAGTTACCCTTACTTCCGTTGGTGCTGGTGCCTTAGGAACCGCCATCATGATGATATTATTTCCGATCATGAGAGCAAAAAATATTGTGGGAACCGACCTAGCACATGCAGTACCACTAACCCTAGTTGCCGGGACAGGACACATTTTTTTAGGCAACGTTGACTACTCATTACTCGCTGCCCTTTTAATCGGCTCCATACCGACAATATACATTGGTACACGTATCGCAAGCCATGTACCCAACCATGTTTTACAACCTGTATTAGCAACCGCTTTACTCTCTTTTGGCGTGAAGTATCTTTTCTTCTAAAAAGTCAAAAAATCACAGCTAAGCGGTTCATTCAGAGGGAAAAACACGATATTGTAAGCAGCTATAACTAAAAGCAAAAAAGCAGGAAACCCCGCAATGAGTAACAAACGTCTTGAAGACTTAAATATTGCCTCATTTACCTCTCTGGTAACACCGAGTCAATTAAAGAAAGAACTGCCTGTTAGCGAAAGTGTTAGCATCCATGTAGCTAAATCACGCGACATAATCAAAAACATTATGGACGGCAAAGACCACCGTCTGGCTATCGTAATTGGACCCTGCTCTATTCATGATCCAAAAGCAGCTTTGGATTATGCGACACGCCTAAAAGCGCTTGCCGAAAAATTAGATGACACCTTATACATCATCATGCGTGCTTATTTTGAAAAGCCACGTACTACAGTTGGCTGGAAAGGCTTAATCAACGATCCTAACCTAGATGGTACTTTTGACATAAACAAAGGTATTCGCATTGGCCGTAAACTACTTATCGATTTATCCGAGCTTGGCCTTCCACTTGCCACTGAAGCTTTGGATCCTATTTCACCTCAATATATTCAAGACCTTATTAGCTGGTCTGCTATCGGTGCGCGCACGACAGAGTCACAAACTCACCGTGAAATGGCATCTGGTCTATCTGGCCCAGTTGGATTTAAAAATGGCACTGATGGCGGTCTAACCGTTGCTATAAATGCAATGCAATCAGTCTCCCATCCGCATTCTTTCTTAGGCATAAATGAAGAAGGTCAAGTGACCGTTGTAAATACTAAAGGAAATGATTACGGGCACATTGTTCTTCGTGGCGGCGGCGGAAAACCGAACTATGAAACAAAATTTGTAGCTGAAGCTGAACAAGAATTATTGAAAGCTAATCTAAAAGTGAACATCATGGTGGACACCTCCCATGAAAATTCTAGTAAAAAACCTGAACGCCAAGTAACCGTTGCAGAAGACTCAACTCAACAAATCCTTGATGGCAACCAATCCATTATGGGACTAATGATCGAAAGCAACATCGGCTGGGGCAACCAAAAAGTACCAGCAAACTTAAGCGACCTAGAATACGGCGTATCCATTACTGATGCCTGCATTGACTGGGAAACGACAGAAAAAGCGCTAACAGAAATGGCTAATGCATTACGTGACGTACTTCCAAAACGTCAACGCGGATAAGTTTTATTAACTAGAAAGCCACCCAATAAAAAGGGGAATCGCAATATAGCGACTCCCCTTTTTTATTAAATGTTTTTTGTAAGATACACTTACATGAAAGCATTATCTGTAACAGTATGATCCGTAGAGTCTTTAACAGCAGTAAGACCTGGAACTTTCTCCATTAAAGTTTTTTCAACACCTTCTTTAAGAGTCAGATCAACCGCACTACAACCCTGACAGCCGCCACCGAATTTCAATACAGCAACTTGACCATCGATCACTTCAAGCAAACTTACTTCTCCACCATGAGCCGCTAAGCCTGGATTGATATCAGAATAAAGTACGTAATTGATTTGATCTTCAATTGGACTATCTGCCGTGACTTTTGGCATTTTGGCATTAGGCGCTTTAATAGTTAGCTGACCACCCATTTTTTCAGTAGCGTAATCAACAAAAGCTTCATCCAAAAAATTTACAGAATTCTTTTCGATGTACACTTTTAACTTAGGCAAATTCAAGATTTCGTCTGTTTCATTTACTTCGTCTGGACGACAATAAGCAAGACAAGTTTCAGCATAAGGCGTACCCGGCTGCTGGATAAAAATTCGCACTGCAATACCTTCTACACCTTGTTTTTCCAGCAAAGAAGAAAGATATTCTTGGGCACCATCGGTAATTGTAATATTCATAATAACCCTTTCAAAATCTACATAACGATCAATGAGGGTTATATTACAGGAGATAAAGAGCAAAGCCAAAGACCAAGTAAAAAAGTAGGGTATTTTTCCTCTTTCTATATATACCTTTTTCCGATAAAGAGATTCCGAATAAGCCTTATTATGAAAACCACTAAAGATATAGGTAAATATTCATTTTTAGAATAAAGGATATTTGCTAACATAGTTCAACTTACATTTATTAACCACGGTTCATTTCACTATGTATCAATACGACGCCATTGACCAACAGCTTGTTGAAGAGCGTGTAGCACAATTCCGCGACCAAACACGCCGCTATTTAAATCAAGAATTGAGCGAGCAAGAATTCTTACCATTGCGACTACAAAACGGCCTTTATGTACAACGCTACGCACCAATGCTGCGTATTGCTATCCCATATGGAATGCTATCTAGCGCTCAATTACGTAAATTAGCCGATATTAGCTGCCGCTATGACAGATCATACGGGCATTTTAGTACCCGCCAGAACTTACAATTAAATTGGCCTAAAATAGAAGACGTGCCTGATATTTTAGCAGAACTTGCTGAAGTACAGATGCACGCCACTCAAACCAGCGGTAACTGTATTCGTAATACAACGACAGACCAATACGCTGGCGTTATCTCAGATGAAGTCGTTGATCCACGCCCATACTGTGAATTGATTCGTCAGTGGTCTACCTTCCACCCTGAATTCGCATTCCTTCCTCGTAAATTCAAGATTGCTGTCAATGCTACTGAGTCTGCTGACCGTGCTGCCGTACAGGTTCATGACATTGGTCTGCAAATCCGTAAAAATGATGCTGGTGAAATTGGCTTTAAAGTCATGGTTGGCGGCGGCCTAGGTCGCACTCCAATGGTTGGCGTTACAATCAGTGAGTTCATTCCTCGCGTAGACCTACTAACCTACCTAGATGCCATTATTCGTGTATACAATCAACAAGGTCGTCGTGACAATAAGTACAAAGCACGCATTAAAATATTAGTCAAAGCGTTAGGGATCGAAGAATTCCGTAGCCGTGTTGAAGCTGAATGGCAACACCTAAGAGGCAAAGAAAGCACTGTTCCAATGAGTGAATTCGAGCGCCTTCAAGGCTTTTTTAGCGAGCCGAACTATGAAACACTAGAAAACAATCCAGCTAGCTTAACAAACAAGCTAGCTGACAGCGCTGGCTTTGCACGTTGGTTTGAACGTAATACTTTTGAACACAAAAAAGCAGGTTACCGCATAGTAACATTGACTCTCAAAAAAGCAGGCCAAGCACCAGGCGATGCAACCGCTGAACAAATGCAAAAAGCAGCAAATCTTGCCGACCAATTCAGTTTTAGTGAGTTGCGTGTTAGCCATGAGCAAAACCTAGTACTTGCTGATGTTCGTCAAGACCAATTGGTAGAGCTTTGGGAAGCAGCAAAAGAAGCTGGTTTTGCCACACCAACTCTTGGCCTATTAACTGACATGATTTGCTGTCCTGGCGGTGATTTCTGCGCGTTAGCGAATGCGAAATCCATTCCGATTGCAGCACAAATCCAAGAAACCTTTAATGATCTTGACTACCTCTACGATCTTGGAAATATCGATTTGAATATTTCAGGCTGCATGAATGCATGCGGTCATCACCATGTTGGTAACATCGGTATTCTAGGTGTAGACAAGAAAGGTGAAGAGTTCTACCAAATTTCAATTGGTGGCGCTTCAGGGCACGATGCAAGTATTGGCAAAATCCTTGGCCCTTCATTTGCTCAAGAAGAAATCAGCAGCGTTATTCAAAAGCTAATGAACGTCTATGTCGAAAACCGCTCTGAAGAAGAACGTTTTATCGACACTTATCGCCGCGTTGGCATCACACCATTTAAAGAGGCCGCTTATGCCAAAGCTAATTAAAAACGGCGAGATAATCGACAACACTTATAATTGGATACAAGACGTCGAGCAAGAAGTTACACCGAACAGCATTATTGCTGCGCAGAAATGGTTATCTGAAAAAAATACTATTAGTAACGTCGCTGGGATTTGGTTAGAAGCAGGTGACGGAGTCGAGTTCCTACAAGACGTTGATTTAAATCAATTCGATGTTATTGGCGTTCATTTTCCTGCATTTACTGATGGAAGAGGCTTTAGCTATGCGCGTCTTTTAAGAGAGAGATTAAATTACCAAGGTGAAATTAGAGCACTTGGCAACTTCATTCCTGACCAATTGGGCTACCTTTTACGCGTTGGATTTAACAGTTTCCAATTCAACGAAGAAGTAAATTTAGAAAAAGCCCTTGCCCTACATAAGCCATTCTCAATCGCTTATCAAGGTGACGTAACGGACCCTAGACCGCTATTCTTGCGTCGCTAGACAAAACATTTTCAATAAACTAACAAGAAAAGGCCATTACGATGGCCTTTTCTATTGCGTATTGGACGCCTCATCATTATCGTACTAAACAGATAAAGTGATTGATTGTTAAAGGAACTTGACGTGTCTAAAATACGCATTACCAGCCTAATTATTGGCGCACTACTCTCTGCCACTGCGCATTCTGCGACAGTATATATTTCCGACATCCAATTTGTTGCCATCCGCGAGGGGCTAGACAACAATACAAGAGCAGTAGAAAGAGGCTTAAAAAGTGGAACACCATTAGTAGTTTTAGAACAAAACGATGGCTATACGAAAGTTCGAACGCCAAGTGGAAATGAAGGCTGGGTTGCAGATTATTTTCTTAGCGAAGATATGGTAACAAGAGATCAGCTAGAGACACTACAAACTCGTTTAGATAAAAACACCGAAAGCAGAACGGAAGTTGCCGATGCACTGAAAGTAAGCCAACAAAAAATTCAAGAGCTAAACAGCACAAATACTGCGCTTCAGGACGAGAACGAATCGCTAAAACAACAACTGCAAAATGCCGCTGAATTATCAGAAAAGGCACAAGCCATCGTATCTCAAAACGAAGATGTTAGTTATCAAATAGCAACTCTCAAACAGCAAGCAAGTATAGCGATAGCTCAAGCAGAGAAACTACAAGATACGACCGAGCAAAAATGGTTTATGATTGGAGGAGCAACTCTTTTTGGTGGCTTACTACTAGGCATACTATTACCCATGCTACGACGCAAAAAAAGCGGTACAGGCTCTTGGTCTTAAATAGAGGTCTTCGCTTTATATAAGCTCCTAGCTTTATAAAGGATAATTAATGGAAGCATCGATAGTACACTCCTTCTTTTTAGTATTTGCAGGAGCGGCAGTCGTTGCTTCCATAGCCTTATACACAAGGCAACCTATGATTATCGCCTACATTGCACTTGGCGTTTTATTTGGCCCCTCCGCACTATCCCTGATTAACGAACCAAAACTAATGGACGAGATGAGCCATATTGGCATCATCTTCTTACTCTTTCTACTTGGCTTAGATATGCAGCCAAGTCACTTAATAAACATGCTCAAAAAAGCCTCATGGATCGCCCTACTTAGCTCCGCCGTTTTTGCAGCTTTAGGATATGGGGTAGCCATACTTTACGGCTATAGCAGCACAGAAAGTTTAATCATTGGCCTTGCAATGATGTTCTCCAGCACAATTGTTTGCATCAAACTACTTCCAACTACCGTTTTACATCACAAACATACAGGAGAACTTGTAGTCGGTTTATTGCTATTACAAGATATGATAGCAATCGCAGTATTATTGGTACTGCATAGCATTTCCGGCAACGAAAGTATTGACGCAATACATTATATAAAACCTCTAATTGAATTACCGCTACTTGTCGCTTGTGCCTTCCTGTTCGTAAAATATATTTTGCTAAAGTTAATTACTCGATTTGACCGATTCCATGAGTATATTTTCTTGGTTTCTATTGGGTGGTGTCTATCCATGGCCGTACTGGCTGAGATAGCAGGTTTATCAGCAGAAATGGGGGCCTTCATAGCTGGCGTCGCATTAGCAACCAGCCCAATTTCTCAATACATAGCTACTCATCTAAAACCACTAAGAGATTTCTTCTTAATTTTGTTTTTCTTTAGTATTGGTGCGAGCTTTAATCTTGATCTACTAGGCCTCGTCATCGTGCCCGCCTTAATATTGGCCATTAGCTCAATGTTTATCAAACCGGTGGTTTTTCGCTACCTACTGAAAGCCATCAAAGAGGATGCCAGTACATCCTGGGAAGTTGGCTTTCGTTTAGGTCAAATAAGTGAGTTTTCGCTGCTAATTGCTTATCTAGCAGCCAACATAGGCCTAATTGGTAAAGAAGCTTCCCATGTCATACAGGCCACAGCTATTCTTAGTTTTGCGCTATCAACCTATATTGTCATTTTAAACTATCCCAACCCTATTGCCATATCAGATAGATTGCGACGAGATTAGAGCAATTCAGTTGTTTTATCGCCCTCATTAGAAGAACTTCTGCCACATTTATAAAATGCTTTTATCTTGCCTCTTTCTTTAAGTGCATAAAATATAATAGAATAGCGCGAAATACCTGACTACCAATGCAAAAAGTCTTGTATACTAACGCGCAAATTTCGTCCTCACTTATTTAGAGTAATGTAATGGCTGACTTATCAAAATACAGAAACATCGGTATTTTTGCTCACGTTGACGCGGGCAAAACTACTACCACAGAACGTATTCTTAAACTTACTGGTATGATCCACAAGCTTGGTGAAGTACATGAGGGTGAATCTACTACCGACTTCATGGAACAAGAAGCTGAACGCGGTATTACCATCCAGTCTGCGGCTGTAAGTTGTTTCTGGAAAGATCACCGCTTTAACGTTATCGACACACCTGGACACGTTGACTTCACAGTAGAAGTATACCGTTCACTAAAAGTTCTTGATGGTGGTATCGGTGTATTCTGTGGTTCTGGCGGTGTAGAGCCACAATCAGAAACTAACTGGCGTTATGCGAACGATTCTGAAGTTGCACGTTTGATCTTCGTAAATAAGTTAGACCGTCTAGGCGCTAGCTTCTATCGCGTAACTGAGCAAGTTAAAAAAGTACTTGGCGCGACCCCATTGATCATGGTTCTACCTATCGGTACTGAAGATGAATTCTCAGGCGTTGTTGATCTATTAACTCGCAAAGCTTACATCTGGGATGATTCTGGCCAGCCAGAAAACTACAGCATCGAAGATGTTCCTGCTGACATGGAAGAGATTGTTGAAGAATACCGTGAAAAGCTTCTAGAAACAGCTGTTGAGCAAGACGATGACGTAATGATGGCCTACATGGACGGCGAAGAGCCTTCTATGGAAGACCTAAAACGCTGTATACGTAAAGGTACTCGTGATCTTGCATTCTTCCCAACATACTGTGGTTCTGCCTTCAAAAACAAAGGCATGCAACTTCTTCTTGATGCAGTAGTCGACTACCTACCAAGCCCAACCGAAGTAGATCCTCAAGATCTTACTGACGAAGAAGGTGTTCCAACAGGTGAAAAAGCGATCGTAGATGCTAAAGAGCCGCTTAAAGCTCTTGCATTTAAAATCATGGACGACCGTTTCGGCGCCCTTACTTTCGTACGTATCTACTCTGGCGTACTAAACAAAGGTGATACAATCCTTAACAGCTTCACGGGCAAAACCGAACGCGTAGGCCGTATGGTTGAAATGCAAGCGAACGACCGTAATGAAATTAGCACAGCTCAAGCTGGTGATATCATCGCAATCGTTGGCATGAAAAACGTGCAAACTGGTCACACTCTATGCGATCCTAAGCACCCTTGCACTCTTGAAGCAATGGTTTTCCCTGAGCCAGTTATCTCTATCTCTGTTACGCCAAAAGACAAAGGCGGCAACGAGAAAATGGGTATCGCAATTGGTAAAATGGTTGCTGAAGATCCAACGTTCCGCGTTGAAACTGACATTGATTCTGGCGAAACCATCCTTAAAGGTATGGGCGAGCTTCACCTAGACATCAAAGTAGACATATTGAAACGCACTTACGGCGTTGATCTAATTGTAGGTCAGCCACAAGTAGCTTACCGTGAAACTATCACGAAGAGCATTGAAGACACTTACACTCACAAGAAACAATCTGGTGGATCCGGTCAGTTTGGTAAAATCGACTACCGCATCAAGCCTGGTGAAGTGGGTTCTGGCTTCAAGTTCACATCTTCAGTTGTTGGTGGTAACGTACCAAAAGAGTTCTTCCCAGCTGTAGAAAAAGGCTTCAAGTCTATGATGAACCAAGGTGTTCTAGCAGGCTTCCCTGTACTAGACGTTGAGGTTGAATTGTTCGACGGTGGATTCCACGCGGTTGACTCTTCTGCAATTGCCTTCGAAATCGCTGCTAAAGGCGCTTTCCGTCAGTCAGTTCCAAAAGCTGGCCCTCAGTTGATCGAACCGATCATGAAAGTTGACGTGTTCACTCCAGATGACCACGTTGGTGATGTTATCGGTGACTTAAACCGTCGTCGCGGCATGATCAAAGACCAAGAGAAAGGTTTGACTGGTGTTCGCATCAAAGCAGACGTACCTCTATCTGAAATGTTTGGTTACATCAGCACTCTACGTACAATGACTTCTGGTCGTGGTCAGTTCTCTATGGAGTTCTCTCACTACCTACCATGTCCTTCTAACGTAGCTGAAACCGTTATCGCTGCGGTTAAAGAGAAGAAAGAAAGAGAAAAGAACTAAGTTCTAGTTTTTTCTAATCTCTAAAAAAACCCGATACACATTGTGTATCGGGTTTTTTATTGGTCAAAATCCCCCCCTCCTTCACCAGCCAAAATTTTAAAGACATAAAAAAAGCGCCGAAGCGCTTTTTAAATTCATATCAGAGTTAATCAGCTGCCCATTAGAACGGAACAGGATATTCTTTAAAGACTGCCATGATCTCCTTCAAAGCTTCTTCAGACAGTGGCATGTCAAAAGCAGCCATATCTTCTTTCAACTGCTCAAGAGACGTCGCACCAATGATAGTTGAACTAACACCGTCAACTTGATCACACCATGCTAATGCAAGCTGCGCAGCAGTAAAGCCATGTCTCTTAGCCACTTCCATATAAGCGGCAACCGCTTTCTCAACCAAAGGGGTATCACGGAAAATACCGTTACGCTGCGCATAGGTCCAACGACTTCCTGCAGGGCGGGCACCACCAAGATACTTACCTGTTAAAGCACCAGCCGCCAAAGGCGACCAAGGCAAATACGCAACATCTTCATGAACACAGTTTTCAACCAAATAGGGCCAATCTTTTGTGTGTAACAAGCTAAATTCATTTTGAATAGACGCAACTCGAGGCAAACCATGTTTATCACTCAAACGAATAAACTCATTAATCCCCCAAGTCGTATCATCAGATAAACCAAAGTGACGAATTTTACCCGATTTAATACAAGCATCTAACCCTTGAAGAATATCTAATATTTGAGCGGACTGCTCATTACGATCAACATCAGTAAAGCTAATAACCCCAGGGAAGTGCTTTGCAAAATGTGGTGTAGAACGATTTGGCCAATGAAGCTGATAAAGATCAATATAATCTGTCTGCAAACGCTTCAGAGAAGCATCTACTGCTTCAATCACCGTTTTGCCAGAAATATTGCTTCCATCACGAACGTATTTCATTCCAGGGCCGGCAATTTTAGTAGCAAGAATAAATTCTTTACGACGCGATGGATTACGAGAAAGCCAATCACCAATAATAGTTTCTGTTTTACCATAAGACTCAGGCGTTGGCGGTACAGAATACATTTCAGCAGTGTCGATAAAATTCACACCATTTGCTAAAGCGTATTCAATTTGAACATCGGCATCAGCTTGGTTGTTTTGAGTACCCCAAGTCATGGTACCCAAACATACGCGAGAAACTTCTAAGCCAGTTCGGCCAAGTGGAACATACTTCATGATATCAACCCTTTAAATTCAAGCGGCACATACAAGATGCGAAAGAAAATAACTAAAGAATCAATGTAATAAATTTTTTACTTACTAGCCAGTTTTATCAATGAAAACAATAAGGAGTTAAGCCTAGCTGTCACAACAATAACAACACTATTGATCATTAAGTAATGACTCATAGCGCTGATCTGTTAATGTTTTCAAAAACGCAACAATGGCATCCACCCTTTGATCTGGCAAGGCTGGACCCTTTTGCAAATTCACCAAGTCGATATTTTCCGCCACTTCAGGCTCAGCCCAAGGCTTACCTGTTTCAGGGTTTATCGTACGCCTTGGATTATTATATTTATCATAAAAAAGCACTACCGTTCGAAGATCTTTAAAGACACCATTATGCATATATGGCCCTGTAACAGCGACATTTCGCAAAGACGGCACTTTAAACTTACCTGCTTGCTTAGGGTCATCTATGGACGGATTATCCAATAATCCAAGATCTTTTTTATTACCATTGTGCGTCATCAAGTCAGGGTTAGCCGGTACACCAATATTACGATATTCATAATTAGTAAAGGTTTCTTGGGAGTTAAGTGGTGAGGCATTCAGTTGGTGACAAGCATTACAGTTTGTAAACTGTTGAGAGAAAAATAAGGTTTTTCCAAGTTCCTCTTGAGGCGTCAGTTTTATCTCGCCACGTAAAGCTCGATCGTATTTCGAGTCAAACGGCAGGAACATAGCTGTTTTTTCAAACGTCGCAATAGCCTCTGTGATTGCGGCATAACCCTTTATTGGATCATTTAAAATATCTTGCCCATAAATTGAATTAAACAAGCCTTCATAGCGCTCATTTTCTTTTACTCGGTTAACAACAGCCGCACCGTCTGGCAAAGCCATCTCCAAAGGATTTAAAAATGGTCCTTCTGCTTGTTGCGCCAAACCAGAGGCTCGACCATCTAGAAACTGGCCACCACGATATTCACCATTAGACATGCGATGAAAAGCCGGAGCAAACGCCGCATAGGCCGCAGTCGGTGTATTGCGACTCCCCATAGATAATCGATCGCTGCCCAATGAAACCGCACCAAACAAAGCATCTTGTCTTTTATCTACAAAACCGTTTGCGATATCGTGACAGGTTCCACAAGACTGATTGCGCTCTTTAGATAAATTCGTATCAAAAAATAACTGCGCTCCCAACATCGCTTTAGGATCTGTCATTGCAACAGGAAGCTCAGGAGAGGAACTAGTAGACTTAGCTTGCAAAACAACTTGCTTAGGTTCACTGCAAGCAGCTAGAAACAAAGAAACAGCAATCACACCCAAAGAAAAACGCAGCATGTTATCTTACTCTAACAATCAAAAAAGAATGGCTCGCATCATACACCCATGAAAACCTGAGTAAAACGATGACGACTGTACAATAATAATTCGGCACAAAAAAAGCGCCAAACAAGACATACATCAATTGTCTCATTGAGCGCTTTCTTATTATTAACGAGAACTTACCGAAGCACTAATTCTGCTCTGGCAAGGTCACATTTAACTCTAATATTGAACAATCATCGGTATTGTCTAATTGTATCTGCACATCTTCATTGCCGATATTTACATACTTACGAATTACATCAATGATTTCTTGCTGCATCTGTGGCAAATAATCTGGCTGATGGCGTTTACTACGCTCATGAGCAACAATAATCTGCAATCGATCCTTGGCAACAGAAGCGGAGCTAGGCGCGCTTTTGCTTTTAAAATAGTCAAAAATTCCCACTCTAACCTCCTAACAAACGTTTGATAAAACCTTTTTTCTGGACCTCTAAGAAGCGCAAAGGACGCTCCTCGCCCATCAATCGGTCAACAGCGTCCATGTAGGCAAGACCGGCTTCAGAATCTGTGTCTAAAATAACTGGTGTCCCTTGGTTTGAAGCTTTCAAAACAGCCTCTGACTCAGGAATAACACCCAGTAATGGAATTGCTAAAATATCCTCAACATCAGAGACACTTAGCATTTCACCTAACGCAACACGGCCAGGGTGGTACCGTGTTAGAAGGAGATGCTCTTCGATTGGCTCTTTACCATCTTCTGCACGCTTAGACTTACTTTGTAGAATACCCAAAATACGATCCGAGTCGCGCACAGAAGATACTTCTGGATTAGTTACAACGATGGCAGCGTCAGCAAAATATAGCGCCATCTGAGCGCCCTTCTCAATACCTGCTGGCGAATCACAGATAATGTATTCAAAGTCCTTAGCAAGCTCCTCAAGAACTCCCTGAACCCCTTCAATAGTTAAAGCATCTTTGTCGCGCGTTTGCGACGCCGGCAAAATAAACAAATCTTTTGTACGCTTATCTTTTATCAAAGCTTGAGATAAAGTCGCCTCTTTATTTATGACATTCACGAAATCATAAACCACTCGACGTTCACAACCCATAATCAAGTCTAGATTACGTAAACCCACATCGAAATCTATAATTACCGTTTTATGACCTTTTAACGCAATACCAGTCCCAATAGCAGCACTGGATGTTGTCTTGCCGACACCACCCTTGCCCGAGGTGACTACTATAATCTTTGCCAATGTTGTATCCCCCGATAAACTCACACTGAGTCTACCTAACTAATTAAATGAATAATAAATTTTAAAGCGGTACGATTTCTAAGCTATCGTCAACTAATAACACTTGAGCGCTGTCTTTCCAAACGATATTTTGCAGCGCATCGCTCAACATAAAATTACCAGCAATGGAAACCAATTCCGCTTCCATGCTTTTGCAAAAAATTCGGGCGTCCGCATCACCTTTCACACCAGCCAATGCACGACCACGCAATGCACCATAAACATGGATATTCCCATCAGCAAGCACTTCAGCACCAGCACTAACCTGATTAAGTATAATTAAGTCACCTTCAGCATAAACTTGCTGACCAGAACGAATTGGCTTAGTAATCACCTTAGTAGCTTGAGGCACTAAGCGCTCTTCAACCACTGTCTTCACCACTACATCTGGGCTAGTTTCTTCCTTAACAGCAGGAGATATATTAATTGGTCTTGCTTTACTTGCCGGCAATAGAGGAATAGTTACCGAAGCATTCCAAACAGGTAATGCTTCAGGATCACAACGCCAGCCAATTACGCCAAGGCCAAGAGCGCTGACCGATTGAATCAGCACCTCGAATTCTTCTAACCTAATACCACGCTTCATTTTCGAAATATCAATGATGATCGGCGCTTGATTAAAAAAATGCGGGACCTGATCAATCTTCTCTTTTAAATGAAATACAATGTCATCTAATGAAAAGGTTTGAATTTCTAATAAAACCGTTGTAACGACACTTCCTTTAAGTCGGAAGCCTGAGTCTGTCATGCAAACTGTCCTTTTTTAAATAGCTTAAATACTGAAAAGCCGCACTGAACTTTCATCATCAGCGTTAAAAATCTATTCTATCAAGCTGGATGATTAAAGAAAGCCACCACTACAATGTCTTTACACTTACATAAATGCCCATACCGCTCTCTTGTAGTGCTAAGAATAACGCAAAATGAGCAATAATGAACGTAAGATTAAGCATTTGATTTAATTAATATTTTACAACTTACTTACATACTTGTTCCCATAAATCTGGGGAAAACTTTTGCACCAATAACAGTCAGTAAATAAACGGATTAATACCTCATTCTTCTGTCGAATGCACAGCAAATTCAGCAGAAAGACGACTCACCCCCAAACCACTTTGTTTTGTTAACTTAATTTGTACAGGAATACGTTCTTTCAGAGCATTAATATGACTAATAATACCGATAGTTTTACCTGATGAATGCAAGTTATCCAAAGCATCAAGGGCAGACTCTAGCGTCTCGCTATCCAAAGTGCCGAAACCTTCATCTAAGAATAGCGAATCGATACTAGTCTTATGGGACACCAAATCAGACAAAGCCAAGGCTAGTGCTAGACTCACCAAGAAAGACTCTCCACCAGACAGCGTTTTCGTATCGCGCGAGGCGTTCGCTTGCCAAGTATCTACCACAAGTAAAGACAAAGCATCTTCGTTACGCATTAATTGATAGCGACGATGCAAAATATCCAAGTGTTGATTCGCCAAATACACCAAATGATCCAGCGTCAAACTTTGCGCAAAACGACGGAATTTAGCTCCATCAGCAGAGCCGATTAAATGATTCAAGCGCTCGAGATGAACAAACGCCTCTCGACGAGCCTTTAGAGCCTCTTTAGATTTGGTTACCTGATCCCTGCGTTTAACTTCTTCTTGAATCTGCTGAGCAACTACACCCCATTGACGATGCAGAGCTTGACGCTCTAAATCAAGCTCTGCATATTTTTCTTCCAGCTCTTCAAGAGAAGACTTTTCAAAGATAGAGCCGTCAAGAGCAGCATCGTCAAAAACAGCAAGCTTGGACTTGCTTTCGGAATGCTTAAGCAAGGATTCCTCGGATTGAGTTAATAATGTTTGTAATCGAGAAACGGCTTCTTGTAACTTCTTCTGCACGTCTTGACGTTGATTGACTTCCTCTGTGGATAAACTTGCTTGCAACCAAACAGCCTCACTTTCAAAGCCTGTCTCAGCTAAACGTTTTTGCCAATGAGACAAAGCTGCCTCATATTCTGACGTTAATAAAAGCTGCGTTTTATTGAGAGCTTCCAACGTAGCATTACTAGACGCCAATGCTTGAGCGATTTGCTGTCGCTCAGATTCTACCTTTTCTAACGCTTGATGAGCATGATCAGTCTGAGATTGCACTTCTTGACGAAGTTCACCAACACTCTTGCCACCTAAAAGTTCATGTAACTGTTCAGCGATAGCTTTTAAACTCGCATCAAGCTCAGCGACTTTCTCACGTGCTTCAGTATGCAATTGCTGACTCTCTTTTAACGCACCTTGCAGACCTTGGCATTCGTAAGAAAGCTGCTCACGTTGCTGCCATAGAGCATCGTAACCCGTTTTACTGTCGCGCCATTGCGTCATCGCGTCTTGCAACTGCACCAACGCTTCTGCCAAAGACAAATCAAAGTAGCTTTCAGGAACATTTGCTTGCTGCATTTCATTGCGCAAATGCCCAATGGTTTGCTCTTGTTCGTCTCTTCTAGTTGTTAAATTCTGTTGATGCGTTTCTAAAGTTTGCCACAACAGCTGACACTGATTCTGATCTTGTGAAACTTGCTGTTGCGTCGTTTGATGCTGAAGATTCAAGCGTTGTAATTCAGATTCTAATGCCACACGAGATTGTTGGAGCGCTTCTAGCTTAGGCGCGATTTCTTGCAAAGCACGCCAGTCTTGATCGACGCGCTGAACCAGAACCGACACTTGCTCTTTATCAAACAGATTAAAGCTGGCATCTTGGCTATTCACATAGTGAGTTAGTGATGCTATCCATTCTTTCAACTCATTTTCTGTGGTGAGCAAACCTTCAATTAATTGCTGACGTCGAGTTTGACCAGAAGTTAACTCTCGCTGCAGAGATTCTAAATCCGCAGCCAATTGCATGCCTTGCCCCTTAAGGCTATCCAGCTCTTTGCCTAAACGAGCAAATTCTTCCTGGCTGCCAGAATCCACTTGGTACATAGCATTAGCGAGATCATGCTCCGCCGAACCACACAGCGGACATGCATCATGCTCGCCAAGTTCATCACGCAACTGCGTGAGCACGATAATATGTCGCTCTGCCTCTGCAAGTTTTTCAACCGATTTTTGATGACGTAACTTATCTTTATAAGTTTGTCTTTGTTGCTCCAATTGGCTTTGCTGTTGTTGAATGCTGTTTGTCATCGTATTCAGGCTGGCGTCTATATCAGCCAGCTGAGCTTGTCGCTCTTGATACTGATGAAACTGCTTCCAGAGGGATTGCGCATTATACTGAGCGCGTTCAGTCTGATGATAAGCTTTCTGCCAATCAGCATAGTCACGTTGCGACGACAACTGCATAAAAGCATCAAGGGTGTTCTGTAACGCTTGTTGGCGATCAAGCATACCTGCTTGGTCTTGCTCTAACTTAGCTTGATTCGACGCATAAGACGAACGAGCGACATCATAGGATTTTGTAGTAGAGGCAATATTGCTTTCTAGCTCGGCAATGGCTAGAGCATTCGATGCCATACTTTGCACTTGATGCTGCCAACTCGCCAACTGATTTTCGATCTTTTCCGGTGACGCCCAGCGACTCAAAATAGCTTTGCTGTCTTCGCACGCTTTATCAATATCTGCTTGTTTTTCAGTCACCGCTTTTAACTGCGACTGCTGATTTTCGACTTTTTCAGCCGCCTGTTTTAACCGAGCAGACACATCTTGATGTTGCGCCTTCACACTTTCTTGGCGAGACAAGATAGGCTGAATTTCATCATTAATTTTGTTGTTTAACGCTTCTAATTCAGCACGAGTATTCGCTAATTTCGTTTTAGCCTGTTCAACAGATTCCTTGATAATCTGGCTTTGTTTAAGCTGCGCTTGTTGCATTTCAGTATATTGGGCAATATCTGCTTGATTCTGATCCAAGCGAGATTTTAAGCTTTGCTGCTTTTCATAATCAGGCAGCAAAACTTGCGCGGTCAGCGCCTGCTCAAGCTGCTGCTGTTGAGGCGCAAAATCCGCAAGCGCCTGACTCGCTTCTTCTACTTGTTGCTGATACTGAGCAACTTGCTCTTGCAGCTTTTGTTCAGTGCGACGCCATTCAAGTACATTTTGATGTGCTTTTAGCGCCTGCGCATTGGCTTTTTCATTGGCTTCAAAACTCGATTCTGTTTGCTTTAGTTCAGCAAAAGCGTCGTCAGTTAGCAATTGAGTCTGCTCATTGAAGCTTTCAAGCGATGCAATAGATTGCTTTTCTTGCTTATGCTTATCAAACACCCACTTAGACACATCACCGTAAATCTCCGTGCCTGTTAGCTCTTCTAACAACTCAGCACGATCATTAGCAGAGGCATTCAAGAAAGCCGAAAAGCCGCCTTGAGCAAGCAACATAGACTTAGTGAAACGCGAAAAATCTAAGCCAGTGATTTCCGCTATCTTATCGATCTTTTCGTTTATCTTAGTAGTAATGATGTTGCCATCACGTTCGCACAGCTCACAAGTCATGGGCTGTAACTTACCATCACTCTGGCCGCGGGCACGTCGTTGCCCCCAAAAAGCGCGATAACCTTTGCCCTTTATTTCAAACTCGACTTCCGCCAAACATTCAGATGTATGGCGTGTCATCACATCATTCTGACTAGGTGAGACTTTCAGACGCGGTGTTTCATGGTACAAAGCCAAACAGATCGCATCCAATAAGGTCGACTTACCCGCGCCCGTTGGTCCGACAATGGCAAATACACCCGCGTCATCAAAAGGCGCTTTGGTAAAATCAATTTCCCATTCGCCTTTTAAGGAGTTCAAATTCTTCAGGCGCAGTTTACAAATTTTCATAATTGCTTCTCCTCGCCTTTTGACACCTTACTTTCTAACTCTTCTTGCGAATGACCTTGCTGATGCTCTTCCAACTCTACTAAGCAAGTATTGAAAAGCTCGGTCAGTGTTTTACTTTCTTCTGCATCAAGTTCTAAATTCGATTTAAGACTCTGTTCAAAAACATCACCAACAGTTAATTCTGACAAGGTTTTACGCGCCTCAAAGCCTTCGTTCTTTTTCTCTACCGCACTTCTTCGCATGACACGAAGTAATTCAATTGGCTTACCGTCAATGACTTCTAACAAACGCTTATGCACATCGCTCAAATACTCATCAGCAATCACCGTCACTTCCATCCAAAGGGCTTTATCTTCCGCCAATTTCAACCCAGTAATCTGTTTAATCACGTCTTTTAAATTACCCTTCAAACTCGCCATTGGCTGAAAATTAGGTATCGTCACCAATTGAACCGGATCCATAGGCTCAGCAAACAAGTCTTCAACAAAAGTGTCTTCGCCTAATAAATCGGTATCGAACATAACCAAAGTCTTGTCGCGACCCAGCTCATCAAAGCTCAATGGAATCGGCGAACCGCTATAACGGAATCGACCGCTTTTGCTAATCGGCTGAGCACGATGAATATGCCCAAGAGCAAGGTAATCAAACGCCGGAAACACCGACGTCGGCAAAGCTTCCAAAGTACCCACATAAAGATCACGCACCGACTCGCTCACTTGTCCACCCACTGCGGTCAAATGCCCAGTACCAATAATCGGCACAGGCGTTTTCAGTGCTTTGTTTTTCTCACAAGCGGCTTCATAAACTCGCTGATAAAAATCACCAATCATCTGCAATAGACTGAGCTTCTTATCTTGCTCAGACTGCCCAGCAACGCTTTGCATTACATCTTTTGGTCGCAAATACGGCACAGCACACACCCAAGCCGCAATCTCGCCTGTCTTGTCTTTAAGAGGAATTACATGTGAGTCGATATCTTCGAGATTGGCCTGGCTCGACACTTGCGTATCGAGATAAGTCAGCAAGCTCTTGGATTCATTTAGCATACTGACCGAATCGTGATTACCCGCGACAATCACCAACTGACACTGGCGAGCCTTCATATCCAATACCAGCTGATGATACATTTCGCGTGCATAACTTGGCGGCGAGCCGGTGTCGAAAACATCGCCAGCAATGATCACCGCGTCGATAGATTTTTTATCCACCAGCGCCAATAGCCAGTCAATAAAAGCTTTGTGCTCATCGCGACGAGATTTCCCCATAAAATGCTGACCAAGATGCCAGTCTGAGGTGTGTAGTATTTTCATTTATAGAATCCGTTGAATATAAAAATATGCATAAAAATAAATAGGCCAAGTTACCGAACAAAATGCAGCTGATTCGGATGAATCCGCAAAGGACGTAATAACTTACTCCAATCCTTCGCTGACACGTTTTGACCATGATAAATAAGTTGTAGAGATGTGCTGCCAGAATTCGCCAACGCCTCTTGAAGAAAAGCCATAAGCGCATCATCCGCCAAACTAAGCGTCAGATCATTATTCGCATACAAAACAAAATGCCCGAGAAACATTGGCGTATAATCCAATAAAGCTTCACGCCAATAAGATTCAAAAATCCCATTTTCAGGAGAGGAAATAACCACCACTGGCGAATCGGCAATGTCCATTTCGAACAACAAGCGCCCTTTTCTAACGCCCGTTGATAATTGAACATCTAGCTTGTCATTAGACGAAAGCGCCAAGGCTCGTAACCAATCCCCAGCGGAAAGATACTTTTTGTGCAGTACGACTTTTAAAGGCGCTCCGGCAGGATTCAATGCCATACATTCGTAGAAATGAGCTTGCTCATCAGATAATTTTTCAAAGGGAAAAGACACCAAAACGCGATCACCGAAGGATTCGTCACTTGGCCCTAAGAGAGTCAACTCAATCGATACTTCATCAAGTGGAATCTTTCTTAAAACAGAAAAAACGGAAGACTCAGCCGGCGTTTGCCGAGTCAAAGACATCGCCGAAGCAACCGTCGTTTGGCAAGAAAGAATCGACTCGCAATTGCTCGCATCATAAAGACGACACGCACCACAAGCCCCAGCACGACAACCGTAACGAACATCCGCACCCTGAGAAAGCAATGACGACAACAAATTATCGCCCAAAACCGCCTCAAACTGCTCATCATCCAATTCTATCGTCAGCGCCTGCGAATCCATCATCCAACCTCATCTTCGATTGGGCTATTATGACATATTCTAACCCGCTGACCTTGCACCCATTCCAAAAAAGAAAAGGCAATACTTATTGGAAGCATTGCCTTGGGTTCGGTTTGTAATATCAGCTTATTTGGCAACGACAAAGTGAAATGACATTCCTTCTTCGAAACTATCGCCTACCTCGTCGGAAGTTCATTTCACTTTGTTTAAGGGGAAGTTTACCTTATGAATGATGTTTGGCTGCTTTAACAGCCAAACTTAACACTGCGAATAGAGTAAGGTTATTCTTTTTACGCCTCAGTCAGCCGACGCGTTAGCGGTCGGCTGGATTGACTTGTTAGCCTTTTTCTCTATCAATATCGATGAAGTACCTATGTCTTTGTATTCATAGATCGCTTTTGCTCTTTTCACTAGTCTCCTATCCTCTGACAATATTGCAGAGCAGTATGCTCCCATACCGATATGACTAGCATCACTTCTCACATTGTGGATTTTACTAATTTTTCTACATTTCTTTTCCGCTTGAAAACCCAATATATCCATAACTGCATTGCATCCAATTATGCCAAGATACACGGGCCATGACTCATAACCTTGCTTATCAAGGGGATCAAAACCAAAAAACTGATCGCAGCTAATACCAGAACCTTCCATTGTTGAAGATATTATCTCCCAAATTTGTGCAATCTGATATTCTCCTGCGATGCCGCCAATAGTCCCTTTTTCATCACCAAATGCAGCTCTAGTCTTTTTAATGTCATTTCCGTTCGAAATCATATTGTCAACCATCGCATCAAATTCTGGTTTGATGGCGCCGATTTTGTTAGTCATCTCTGCTGTGTCATATGGTAAATCAGATGTTAGTTGTAAAACTTGATCTGCTAAATTATCTGAAAGTTCTTTTAAGGGACCCTCATCTCCACCGCCGTTAACCCACACTTGAAATGGATCAAAAATGGTTTCGTCGAATTCTACAACGCCTATTGCTTCAATATAGTTCTGATAATTCTCAAATGGAGTAAGATCTTCGATCAATCTTGCTTCACCGGTAATTTTCCAGTTTTCATCAAGTACAAGATCCAGCATTATTGCGCCAATCTCATTTAGCACATCTAAATATTTTTCTGGGTTATCGGCTCGCTTGATTTCCGAAAAGTGTTCCTTCGAATAAACCCATTTAATGTCATCTCTTTTGCTAAGGTTTATATGTCCTAGCAACTGGAGACCTATGATGTTTTGATCAATGTAGACTAAGGGGGTACTCATAAATCTCCGGGAAGGCTAACGCCGCATTAAGGTGTGAGCGGCGCTTGGCTATACTTGAGCGAAGCGAAACTGCCAAGCGTTGCGAATCACTCTTAAATGCTTTGTTAGGCATTTGCTTGCTGCTTAGCTTTTTCAATTACTGGAACTACAACCAAGTTAATATACTCATCGATGTCACTTTTAGGAATGTTACGTACACGCTCCCGCAGTTTTTCAATTTTTTGTTTAACTTCCTTGGATGTAACTCTACTTACTCGTTTTGAAACAACTAACAAATCTTGTTCAAGGTCCGATAGTGATTCCTTATTAGTAAATGATTTAAAGCTTGATAGAAAAGCTTGATCCTCTGCACTCTCTGTTGGGATGTCATGTAAGATCTTCAAATATTCAACCAAGACTCTGTTGCTGGATAGTTTGAAAGCAAGCATCGGATCAATCTGAGCGAGAGACTCTACTGAGTCGTGATACTTATCATATAACTCAGATTGTTTACCTATTGGGACGTACTCCATGATTCCTTTTGATATCTCAACAGCTAAGTTATCTGGAATAGCTTCATTTGGATACTTCCTCTTGAGTCCAGCCACAATAGCTTCAGCATATGAGTCAGACGCTATAAACTGTGACATAGATAGATTTTGCCAAACAGATAGCAAACGGAAAAGAGATTGATTTAATTTTTCTTTTTCAGCTTTTCTTTCCTTATAGTGGAATGCAATAAAGCTGATAAGCGAACCTAGGAAAGCACCTAGTACAACCGAAATTATTGAAGTCAAAATTTCTCCTTTTTGATGCCTAACGCCCGCAACACCGGACAAATTGAAGCGCAGCGGAAAATTGTTCCGAGTGCTTGCGTTTGTTAGAGGCTCTCCATGTAACTGTTGAGCTCAAGTATTAACTGTGACGTATGATCCCTGTGCTCATTTTTGATGACCCTCTTGTTATCAAGAAGACCATCTACAGCTTGAGTAGCTTTTCTTTCTTGTTTGGTTCGTATATCGTCTGCACATATATGAACAAAATGAAAGTCTGGGAATTCAGCCTTAAGTTTAGGAACTTCTTCTGCCTTATCTCCATCGAGTATTGCCGCTACTTTTTTAAAACCTAAATCTTGTAGCAGGAAGCAAATAAAACTTATATTCGAGGCTCCCCCAGCCCCCCATCCAAAGAAGGAGGCTGCTATATTTTGCTCTAACTGTTCCGCAATATCAGGAAATAAAAGAACATCCTCTTGACCTTCAACTACGATAATTCCGTCCTCCTGAAAGAATAGCTCTCTTGTATCTAAGCCAAATGTATGCGGGTTATATAAATTCCCGCTAGCTAACTTTTCAATTACCCTTCTGCCCTCAGGTGACAATTGATAAATCTCAGTTCCACTACCATCATTAATGACACGAACCAATTGCGAACCATTAATAATTGACTTGATGTCAACGAAATAGGGGGAGTGGGTCGAAATAATAATTTGTCTATCTTTAGAAAACTCGTTTAATAATCCAAACACGCGCTTTTGTAGGGCTGGATGAAGTGAAAGCTCAGGCTCATCTATAACAATGACATCACCAGGTTTTGAATCATACAGGGAATCAACAATAGCAAATATACTTACAATACCTTCTCCCATGCCATCACTAGTATGAGAGTTATCACCATTGTAGAATTTTAGAAAATATTGCCCTTGGTCAGACTGGTCAATCGACCACTCTGGTTTAAATGGTAGTACTTTATGCAGTATTTTATTAAAAGCCTCTTGATTATCTAATATATTAAATAATCTGAATTGAAAGTTATTCATCATAGAACTGCGTTGAGCAGGAAGCTCTGTGTTATTAAGATATTGCTCCCTCGTTTTAGCTCCTCGGCCGAAAAATGGGTCGAATGCTCGCCTTGACGGCAATACAAATACCTGAAATTGGTGATTTACTTCCGCTTTTCTAGTTTCACTGCTGCCTTTTTTTAAAGACGATATTCTTTCTTCTTTACCATCAATAATGTACGTGATGTCGACCCGATCAACTGACGAGTTTCTTGCGCCAACAGTAAAACTTGGTGCCTGATAGCCACCACGAGCTTTTAGGCATTCTATAATAGATGACTTACCGGAATTATTGGCTCCAGTTATTATTGTTAGCCCGCTACCCAATGTTCCATTTGGGATTGAGAAACAAACACACTGCTTAGAGCTAAACCCCCTGAAGCCGATAATTTCAATTTTTTCTAAGGGCATATTTGCTCCGTATGGCCTCTAACAGTTTAATAGTACGCATGCGCGTTTACACATATTTAAAACCTTCTTAACATAACTATAAGTAACTGACTCCAAAGCCATTAATAGAGATACTAACAAAAGGCAAAACTGGATAAACGAGCATGCGCGTTATTTCTGAATAGTGGATTCTTATTCATTGATATTAAGAGACTTTTTCATTTACTGCCAGCCAAAACACGCAATACCGTGATTATTTATTAAGCAAACTGTGTCAATAATTAGTCATTTTAAAAATAAACTGTATATCCGGACAGTCTATATTAATTTGTCTTGGTGTGTTTGGTGAATACGGATTAAAAGCCTTGGAATGAAAGCTAAATTCCGCGCCGGCCTAAAGGCGAGACCCACCATAGAAAATGAAAGCTTTGCTTTCAACGGCACATTACGCTGCGCTAATGATGACCTGCGATTAGCTAAGAAGAAGTCAGTACGACACGACGAGTCTTATTAATGAGAACAAGAGTGACATTCACCTGAGGTAGGCGGTAGTTTCAAAGGGAATGTCACTCGGTTCGAGTTATGTGTTCGGCATCATGTTCCAAACAGGCGTAGTTAAAGCAAATATCAAGGTGATTTATAGAAAATTGGCACGACCAAAACGGCGGATCACGGTCGTGCCTCCCTCATCGCGCCCTACCATTAGTTACAAAGAAGTCAGTTCGACGCGACTAGGCTTAGTAACGAGAATAAGAGTGACATTCACCTGAGGTAGGCGATAGTTTCGAAGGGAATGTCACTCGGTTCGAGTTGTGTGCGTAAGCCCGAAGAGTTAAGCCTTTGGAACGGATTCCAACAACGCCACAAGTAGTCGCCAAAAATCCCCAACGGAATCAATCTCCATGCGTTCTGTTGGTGAATGCGCGCCGCGGATGTTAGGGCCGAATGAGACCATTTCCATGCCTGGGTATTTCGCGCCGATGATGCCGCATTCTAAGCCCGCATGAATAACTTTAACATTGGCTTCGTGACCCATGACGTTAGTGTGAACAGTTAAGAAATGCTTTAGCAAGCCAGCATTTGGATCTGGACGCCAGCCTGGGTAGCCGTTCTCTAATTTCACATTAGCTTGGATTAACGAAAATGCGGATTTTGCCACGTAAGCAAGGTGTTCCACGGCAGAATCGACAAGGGAACGTACCAATAAGCAAGCATCAAAGGCTTTCTTGCCATCTTCTGTGTTGCGTAGATTGATCACGCCAAAGTTACAGGAGGTTTCTGTCACGCCTTCCAAGTCCGCACTCATGCGATGAACACCATGAGGCGCGCAGTACATGGCATTTAACAAGGCATCTTTATCGTTTGCTTCCAGTTCAGTATCCAATTCAGCGGTTTCTAACGTCACCATCAAATTCGCTTCCGTGGTGATAAATTCTGCCTTAGTGGCTTTTTCGAACTCTTCGATAAAAGCAAATAACTTGGCTTGGTCTTTGTCACTTATATTAATCGTCGCTACCGCGTCTCGAGAAATAGCGTTGCGCAGTGTTCCACCAGTAAACGAGCTTAAACCAAAGTCACAGCGCTCTTTAAGAAGGTTTAACAAGCGCACAATAAGCACGTTCGCACTGGCGCGGCCTTTGTGAATATCCAAACCTGAATGTCCGCCACGTAAGCCCGACACAGTGATTTTGAAGGCTTTTTTATCACTGCCAGTCGCCACAATGGGATATTGTTTTGCCACATTGATGTCCATACCACCAGCACAGCCAATGTACACATCACCGCGATCCTCTGAATCCAAGTTCAATAAGATTTTACCTTTTAGAATGCCCTCTTCAAGCTGCAATGCACCACGTAAGCTGGTTTCTTCTTCGATGGTAAACAAGGCTTCAATTGGCCCGTGAGCTAAATCAGTCGATTCCAACACCGCCATCGCAGCAGCCACACCAATGCCATTGTCAGCACCAAGCGTTGTTCCGGTGGCTTGAACCCAGCCATCGATCACTTGCGTGATAATCGGGTCTCTAGTGAAGTCGTGGTCAATATCAGCATTCTTCTGCGCCACCATGTCCAAATGGCCTTGTAAGACGACTGTTTCTCTGTCTTCCATCCCTTTGCTGGCGGCTTTGCGAATTAACAAGTTGCCGACGGGATCCACATAGGTTTCATGACCTAAATCGGTCGCCCATTGAATCAAGTGTTCTCTTAATACTGCTTCATAGTATGACGGGCGCGGTGTATTACATAGTGTTTGGAAATGGCGCCAAATTGCGGTTGGTTGTAACGTCGTTAGTACTTCGTTCATCTTGGTCTCTTGTATTTTTTCATGGCATGTTGCGAATGCTAGCAACACTAAAGAAGAGCACCAATTGTGGCAATCGAAATTAAGACTAAGCCGATAGAGAAAACGCATGCACTAACAGATCATTCTTAATAAAAATTAACAAATCTAGCAAGCTAAACAGGCACAGAAAATTAAATGAAACGCCGTTTTAATTATTTCTGGTGACAAACAAAAATCTCCTTTAAGATGAGGGAAAGAATAAAAACATGGATAAACACAATGCAAAACATGCTGGATTACCTAACCCACTACGCCAACACCATTCTTGAACACTATCGCGATCCATATCACGGTACGCCGCTTTTCTTTGATGGCTGCAACACTTTTAATAATAAGCCAGTATCATGGAAAAATACCGACGGTACCGAATGGGAACTGTCCAATATTGCCAGCCAACAAAATTTGTTCCGCTTTTTTTATGGATTAAGCGCGTTAACCAATCAACCAAAATACAAACAAGCCGCGCAAGAGGCGATCCAATGGCATTTTGATCATGCCGATTCAAGTGGCCTTATTCGTTGGGGCGGTCACTCTTTTCTTGATTTGAAAACGCTAAATACCGTAGGGCCAGAAAATAAGAATATGGTGCACGAACTCAAACACCATTGCCCGTTTTATGAACTTATGTATGAAACTAATCCAAACGCCACCAGCCGAATGATAAAGGCGATTTGGAATTGTCATGTGACAAACTGGGACAATATGGAAATGTCCCGCCACGGCAGCTATGGATTAGAATTCGATGAAATAACTTTTTGGGACAAACCACAAAACAGACACCTAGAACCACTACGTGAAATGAAAGGATTATCTTTCGTCAATATCGGCAACGATCTAGTATTCAGCGCAGGTATGCTCTACAAGCTAGACAGCGATGAAAAAGCCCTTTCTTGGGCAGAATTTTTAATGAGTCAATACGTCAACAGCCGCCATCCAGACACAAAGCTTGGTTGTTACCAATACAATCGCCCATTAAAAACTGGCGACGCGCCAGAAGACGAAAATGATCCGCAATACACTTTCTCGTTTTGGGGCGACAGGGCGCAGCGACAATTTGGCCCAGAATACGGCGATGTGGCGAAAGAAGCTTGGGTATTGTTCAAAATGGATGAAGAGGCTCTTAATGGGCCAGAAGGAATTTATGGGGACTGCGGTCTAGCGCAAACGCTACTCGCAAGAGAGCTTGGTGAGGATGGTAAACAGCTATTAGATTGGACGACTGAAGGCTTGGAAGCTTGGGCGTATTACGCCTACGATGCCAATACAAATGAAATCAAGCCCATGTTCGCCGATGGCAAAGACCTAACAGGACAACAGATTCCTCGTTACGGTTATTATGGTAAAAAGGGCGTAGAAATTATTCGTCGCCCTGTTCCTTCTCATGTTTTTCTTGCTTACGTCACTAACTGGACAGAAAACTGCTCGGTTGGGAACCAGAGCAATATCATTTGGGCTACCGTCTGCGCTATGGCAAAACATTTTGATCTTGGCAACTGGGTAAACGATGAACCAAACGTCAATCTGCAAACCAAGGCAGACGAACCACTATTCCTATTTGCCACCTTAGAAATGTATCAAGCAACTAAAAACGCGAGCTACTTAACCCTTGCAGAAAAGTTGGGAGAAAACATATTTGAACGCAGTGCAAACCGAGAGCTTTTTACGGCTAGCCACAAACATATTCACTGCCGATTCGACGATATCGAACCGCTCGCCCTACTCAGTCTTATTGCCGCGAAACAAGGTCAACGTGAATTGGTGCCAATTTATCGCAGTCGCGGCGGTTATATTCACGGAGATATGATGATGCCTGATGGCAGTATCAAAAATACCATGGATGTAAAATCGATTTACCCTTGCACTCTATAAACAGAATTAAGACAAGCAACGTTAAAAAAAAACGCGATAACCAAAATAAAAAAAGACGCCCCGATAATATTTACCGTGGCGTCTTTGTTAAGCTCATTAACTGAGCCAATAGCACTGAGCCAGTAAGGCCGAGCTTGTGTTTTCGTCTTATTTTTTCTTTAAAGACGCAGCAGAGAAGGTAACAAATTCTTCTGCGCTTGTTGGATGAACACCCACAGTATCGTCGAAGTCCGCTTTGGTTGCACCAGCTTTGATCGCAATACCTAAGCCTTGAATAATCTCACCAGAGTAATCACCCACCATGTGTGCGCCAATGACTTTGTCGTCCACATTGTTCACCAATAGCTTCATCAAAGAACGTGATGTGCCGCCGCTTAATGTGTGCTTCATTGGACGAAAATCCGTTTGATAAACTCGGAAGTCTAGACCACGTTTTTCAGCTTCTTGTTCGGTTAATCCGACAGTACCGATAGCTGGCTGGCTGAAGACAGCAGTTGGAATATTGTCGTAATCGAAATTCACTTCTTTGCCATCGAACCAGTAAGCAATAAGCGCCATGGCTTCTTTGATAGCAACAGGCGTTAGCTGAATATTGTCGGTCACGTCCCCAAGGGCAAAAACACTTTTCGCAGACGTGGTGAAATTCTTATCAATAATCACTGCGCCATTTTTACCGGTTTTAATGCCCGCTTTTTCAAGCGCTAAAGAAGCAACATTAGGTACACGACCCGTTGCATAAAGAATCAAACCGAATTCTTCCGAGTGGCCATCTTTAAAATGCACTGTTCGAGCGCCGTTTGAATTAGTCGTATCGGCAAGCTCAACACTCTCTACGTCTGTATTCAAACGCACATCGATACCTGACTTTTTGTATTCTTCACTGGCAAAATCACGTACGTCTTGGTCAAAACCGCGAAGTAGCTGATCACCACGATAAGCAAGACTGGTTTCAACACCCAAACCATTCAAAATCCCTGCAAACTCTACGGCAATGTAACCGCCGCCAACAACAAGGGCTTTTTTAGGCAGTTCGTCTAGGAAGAACATTTCGTTAGAACTAACCACTAAATCGCTGCCGTTGAATTCAGGAATAAAAGGCTTAGCACCAACAGCGATTAGAATTCTCTCTGCAGTGTAGGTTTTACCATCTACCATCACAGTGTGTTCATCGACAAAGCTCGCATAACCCGAAATTAGCTCCACGCCAGCATTACCGAGTAAATTGCCGTAAATGCCGTTTAGACGCTCAATTTCTTTGGTCTTGTTGTCACGTAAAACCGACCAGTTGAATTTAACACCTTGATGAGACCAACCAAAGCCTGCAGCTTCGTCAAAACCATGGCCATATTCAGAACCATAAACAAATAACTTTTTAGGCACACAACCAACATTTACACAAGTTCCGCCTAGTGCACTACCTTCCGCAACGGCGACTTTATAACCTTTAGATGCTGCAACACGGCTCGCACGAACGCCACCAGAACCGGCGCCAATAACAAATAAATCGTACTGATAAGACATTCTGAGTCTCCAAAATTATTCACGATGTAATTATGAGAACAGTTTATCAGTCTCGTCCACTTAGAAGAAGGCTGATCAAATAACAAAGATCTATAAAACAAATACTAGATTGAAATTACAAGATTTAAGCAAGGCTAAATTTACATTTATCCTAATTCAGAAACCAAAATAGAATCTCGTTCTTTAATAAAATCAAAACTGTCTACTTTAGCTATTTTGTCTCTGTTTTCAGCGATGACCAACGAAAGCTAGGCCAGTAGTAACTAAAAATAATTAACAACAAAGTAAGCGGCCATGCACCGAAAAACACAGTAAAATCGCTATAATGCGGCATATCTTTCGACAAGATGACAACCAGAACACCTTTTAAACCATAGGTAAGAATCCATGCCAAAGAGACCTCTTGCCAAACTCGATCATATTTTGCAGTGCCATAAAAGGGAGACAGCTTCAAAGATGGAAGCGCATTTTCAGCCTGCGTTCGCACGACTGGTCGCCCTATCAACGAATAAAAACTAAAAACTATGATGACAGTGATAGATCCACCAACCGACAAAAACACACTTTCCTGCTTAATTCCAAAGAAGGTGAAACCATTGAGATATAAAAAATGGGCACTGCCAGAGATAAGGATAAGCGCAATAATGGAAAGTGATTTAGCTTGTTTAGATAACAATTCTAGAAAACCAGAGTAACAAGCAGTTAGCAATAGGGCAGCACCGGCACCAAGACTCCAAAATGCAATATTGTAGAGGATGACTGGTATAATAATGGAAAGTCTCGCTTCCGGTGACAGGAAATAGCTCATTGCTCCGATGGATTTTGTATCCGTCATCTAAAAGTCCTTTTCACAAGAAAGTATTTTAAATAAAAAATGTTACGCTTTAAGTCTCTAAGATATCATCAAGCGCAATAGATAATACGATAACTATTGCGAAAATAATTACTACGAATTGTCCTACAAGGAAGTCATTGATATGTTCGTTTTCATCATCCTCACTTACGTTGTCATCATGGCGCTCTATTTCTTGCGTAAAGAAGACGGTAATAAATTAATTATTGCCATGGCAGGACTAACCGCTATTCCTCTTTTTACCGACGATTATTGGCATTGGTTACAGCTAAGTGCGGCATTGAGTGTGGCGATCTTAGTCGTGGAGGGATATAAAGCGGGACCAACTGGTGGTGGAGCGATTGTTGCTCTTTTTGCTTTTTTTCTGGTCGCTTTTTTTATCAGTATCATCATAAAAACAGTATGGACTTTTTTTACCGACTTCAGCTTCTCGACTTTTCATCTAGACGGTCCACTTAGCTATGAATGGCCTACTTATGTTATTGCTTTATATGGACTCGCTATTATTCTTGCCCTAACTGCTATTTTCCGTAGCAATAAAGAGACTCTAGAATTACAGAACATCAATATTGCTGCATTAGGCTTCGCAGCTTTACCGCATTTCTGTGGCTCATTCCTTTATGGTATGGCACTAAGCTTAAGCATAGTTGCCATATTATTTTTACTCGCAATAATGAGAAAAATAGACTCGGAACAACGCTTCCTTTTTGCATACTCAACGTTAGGTATAATTCCTGGTAGCTTTTTAGTGAAAGGGATCATGATCGCCTTTTTCTGAAGAATACAAACAGGCTTGATATATCAAGAGATAGATCTATCTATAGCAATGAATGCGTAAATCCCTTTATGCCACCAACGCAACTGGGTATCATTAAGAAAATTCGCTATGGAATCATTCACATGAAATTTGTCTCTTTTAATATCAATGGTTTGCGTGCTAGACCACATCAAATAGAAGCATTAGTTGAAAAGCACATGCCAGATGTCATTGGCTTGCAAGAAATCAAGGTACACGATGACGCTTTCCCTCACGAGATTCCTGAATCTGTTGGTTATCACGCCTATTATTATGGACAAAAATCACACTACGGCGTTGCCATTTTTAGTAAGCAAGAAGCGACTAAAGTAGAATACGGTTTCCCAGGTGATGATGAAGATGCTCAGCGTCGTATGATCATTGCGACATTTGATACACCACAAGGTCCAGTAAAAGTATTGAACGGTTACTTCCCTCAAGGTGAAAGCCGTGACCACGAAACTAAGTTTCCAGCGAAACGAAAGTTTTATGCGGACTTAATGGAATATCTTGCGACTTACTCTTCTGATGAAAAAATCATCGTGATGGGCGACATCAATATTTCTCCAACCGATTTAGACATCGGTATTGGGGAGCCAAATGCAAAACGTTGGTTAAAAACAGGCAAATGTAGCTTCTTACCTGAAGAAAGAGAATGGTTTGCGACTTTGGCAAACTGGGGATTGACGGATACGTATCGTCAACTTAACCCTACCAAAAATGATCGCTTTAGCTGGTTTGACTATCGTTCAAAAGGCTTTGAAGACACACCAAAACGCGGTTTAAGAATTGACGTGATTATGGCTTCCAATGGCCTAATGCCCTACTTGGAAAATTCCGATGTGGATTATGATTTGCGTGCACTAGAAAAGCCTTCAGATCACGCACCAATCTGGACTAGCTTCAATCTGAGAGAATAAAAGTCATCTAGGCGGTCATTGTGCAATTATTATACAAAACCATATAATGACCGTCTTACTTGATAAGAGCTGCTACTCAACACCACTAGTCCCAGTCTTATCCACAGACAATGTGGATGGTTTTATTTTTACTATAAAGCTCAGCACGTAATTTGCCGTATTAGAAACGAGAAAAGACCATGAAAAACGAAACACTTACAATGGAAGATATGCTGCAACAATCATCTCAAGCGGCTACATTTCTAAAAGCACTGAGCAACGAAAACCGTCTGATGATTTTATGCCACATACTTGATCAAGAATTGTCCGTGACTGCTTTAAATGAAAAGCTTCCATTAAGCCAATCCGCTCTATCTCAACACTTAGCAGTGTTGCGAAAAGATGGGCTAGTTAATACTCGTCGCGAATCACAAACTATTTTTTACAGCATTGGCGACGCTCGTGTAAAAGAGTTAATCAAAACTCTTCACGGCCTATTTTGTCCGGCACTTTAGAATAGAAAAGAGTTTTATAGATAAAACTCTTTCAGTAAATCCGCCAGCAAGGCCGGCTGCTCTAAAGGCAACATATGCCCGCAGTTATCGACAGTTTTAACATCAAAACATTTTGAGCTTTTCATTTTTGCTAATACTGCACTCGACAATAAAGGATCTTCGCTTCCTACATCAAAACATAGTGGAAATTTGACCTCTTCAAGTATTAACAATAGATCTGGCCGAACCAAACTACTCTTTAATTGCTGAATAAATACCGCTTCCCCCAGTGCCTTATCCATTGCAAAAATAATATCAACAAGCACGCTTTTGTCCTTATTAGTCTGTCCCAACATAGCAGCAGCTTTTTTCTTTGGTATACCGTTGTAACCTTGCTTCAGAACCCAGTTGAGTGCAACTTCACGTTGCTGCTGTTCTGTTGCTAGCAGGCCGCTTGCTGTATTAGATAAAACCATTAGTCGCTTCACACGCTCTGGATACTTCAACGCAAACGCGCAAACCAAATACCCACCCATGGAAAAGCCAAGTAAGTTAATAGGACTTTCTGGCAATATCTCTGCAAGAACATCTACTATGGCTTCGATTGTCTCTTCCATAGGTATTGGCACATGTTGCAAATGTAGCGACTCGCCTAGCGTATTCTGTGTGAAACTCCAAAGACGCTCATCACACATAGTACCGGGCAAACAATAAATTTTCGTAACCAAAACACGCTCTCTTCAAATGAAAATTAATATCGTGTATCACGAAATCTTAGAAAGCTTGCAAACCTAGGGATGCCTCGCTCAGTAAAACCATGATATTTATAAATGACATTATCACCTATATTTGGAGGAGAGTTGCGCTCTTCATCTGAAAAGCCACTGCCTATTTTAAAGCGAATACCAGATGGCATTTCCACTAAAACAGACCCCATCATGCCATCGTATTTACCTGAACCGTTAAGAATCTCAATAACTTGTGCATCCGCTTCCATGTGAGGCTTTAACTTAAGCAAGTTATCAGTACGCCCCCTTTCAAACCGGGCGAGCTTCCTATGCAGCATCAAACCTTCTGCACCTTTATTTACATATGCAGCCAACATACTATGAAGCGCTTCGTTATTACGAACAGAGAATTGTTCAACAGGTCGAACGTGGGGAAGATCTAGAATCGTCAATAGACGAGTATAACGCTTATACCTTTCTTCAAAGGTCATGTTTCTTTCTCTGTCTGGCGCATCAAACACCATGTAGTAAATCTTACGCCATTCGCTGTCTACTGGAGTCTGTTTCCTCACAGTCGACATGATAAAAGAAAAATCATTATGTGTAGACCAAAGTTCTCCATCGAGCCAAACTCGTGGCAATTTATCAGTAAACCATTTAGGAGCAAAAATTGGATTTCCTTGACGAGTTACTAGCTTTTCACCCGTCCAGATAGCACGGATTCCATCGTATTTTTCACTAATAAGATACTCTTTCACATGAACATCTTCGGAAAACACATTGGCCAATTGCACATTAGGTTGTGCAAAAAGAAATAAGGGAAGCAAGCATAGCCATACGGCCAAACATTTTATTTGAAACATTATTCACTCCTTTGACAATAAAAGCGCTATTCCATAGCACTTAATTAAGCTAAACGATTTGATTTAAAGAATCAAATCGTTTGCACTGCGTAACTAAACAGTTATGCATAAAAAAAGCCCATATTTGTTACCAAATATGGGCTTAGGTATCACTTTTTTAAATCACTCTATTTACTTAGTTGAACAATCAATTTATTCATGCGGCTGACAAAGGTCGCAGGGTCTTCTAATTGACCACCTTCTGATAAAGTTGCTTGTTCAAACAACAACCAAGCCATATCTGAAAAGCGCTCTTCATCGGTTTCAGTATCCATTTTAGCAACGATTGGGTGATCTGGGTTCACTTCCAATGTCGGTTTAGACTCAGGAAGCTTCTGACCAGCTTGCTCAAGCAAACGGCGCATCTGCAGACCCATATCGTATTCACCAACCACTAAGCACGCAGGAGAGTTAGTTAATCGATCAGTTGAGTTAACACCAGCAACTTTCTCATTTAACACGGCTTTCATACGATCAAGAAGTGGCTTCATTTTCTCAGCCTTTTCTTCTTTCTCTTTCTTCTCTTCTTCGTTTTCTTGGTCAGCTAAATCTAGCTTGCCTTTAGTGACGTCTTGGAAAGATTTGCCTTCAAACTCTTGTAGAGAAGACATCATCCATTCGTCGATACGATCGCTCAACAACAAGACTTCAAAACCTTTTTTACGCAAGATTTCTAAATGCGGGCTGTTTTTCGCTGTATTGTGGCTCTCGGCGTAAATGTAGTAGATCTTATCTTGACCTTCTTGCATGCGCTCGATGTAATCAGCCAAAGACACAGTTTGTGCAGCTGCATCTGTATGTGTTGAACTAAAGCGCAACAAGCCTGCGATTTTGTCTTTGTTGCCCATGTCGTCAGCTGGGCCTTCTTTGATGACATTACCGAACTCATCCCAGAATTTTTGGTAATCTTCTGGCTCGTTCTTCGCCATTTTGCCTAGCATATCCAATACACGTTTCGTCAATGCTGAGCGCATAGAGTCAACCGCGTGATCGTTTTGCAAAATTTCACGAGATACGTTCAAAGACAAATCATTAGAATCCACCACACCTTTTACGAAACGCATATAAGGCGGTAGGAATGCTTCTGCTTCATCCATAATGAACACGCGCTGAACGTATAGTTTCAGGCCGCGTTGCATATCACGATTCCAAAGATCGTAAGGTGCTTTAGAAGGAATATACAACAAGCTTGAGTATTCCAACTTACCTTCAACTTTGTTGTGAGACCACTTCAAAGGCTCTTGGTAATCATGAGAAATGTGCTTGTAGAATTCTTGATATTCTTCGTCCGTTACTTCATTACGTGGACGAGTCCAAAGTGCTTTTGCAGAGTTAACCGCTTCGTATTCTGGCGCTTTGTTTTCATCAACTGGTTTAGGATTGCCCTCTTCGTCCATTTCTGGATAAACCGGTTTTTCCATTTCCACAGGAATAGAAATATGGTCAGAGTATTTAGTGACCAAATGACGAAGACGGAAGTTATCAGCAAAATCTTTTTCGTCTGCTTTAAGATGAAGTGTGATACGTGTACCGCGAGTTTCTTTATCGATGTTTTCAATAGTGAATTCACCAGAACCATCAGAAACCCAACGTACTGCTTGGTCAGCAGCAACACCCGCACGACGGGTTTCTACAGTCACTTTATCGGCAACGATGAAAGCGGAATAAAAACCAACACCAAATTGACCAATTAACTGACTGTCTTTTTTCTGATCGCCACTCAATTGCTCTAGGAAAGAAGAAGTACCGGATTTTGCAATCGTACCAAGGTTGGTAATCGCTTCTTCACGGGACATACCAACACCGTTATCATCGATAACAACCGTATTCGTATCTTTATCAAATTCAATACGAACACGTAGGTTTGGGTCTTCTGCGAGAAGGTCTGCGTTAGCGACAGACTCAAAACGAAGCTTATCTACTGCATCGGATGCGTTAGAAATAAGCTCTCGTAGAAAGATCTCTTTGTTGGAGTACAAAGAGTGGATCATCAAATGCAGTAGTTGTTTAACTTCTGTTTGAAACCCTAACGTTTCTTTTTGAGTATCAGTTGCCATGTTGTAGCTTGCTCCTATTTGAATGAACCTTCGGACAAAAACCAAAGGCGTATTTCGTTTCACTTGTGCCTCATAGATAAAGCCTCTTGGAGCAATTTCAAGAGGTTGCCTCACTAAAAAAAGTAAAAAGTCACAATAAACTTATGGATATAAACACGTTAGAGGCATTTGGGAAGGAACAAAGAAGATACCTGATCACTTTGCGATCAGGCTTTAGGTGTTTTTCCGAACCAAGGTTAGGCCATCCCCAATCGGAATGAGGGACAGTTCAACGTCTATATCATCATGAATGGTTTTATTTAACTCGCGAACAATCTTTGTGTCTTTATCGATAAACGCCTCATCGGCGACATTCCCCCACCACAGAGTATTATCGATTAACAAACAACCGCCCGGACGTAATAATTGTTTCGCCAATTGATAGTAGGTCAAAAGGTTTTGCTTATCTGCGTCGATAAAGATGAAGTCGAAGGTTTCACGCTCAGCATCTAGAAAAGATTCTATAACAGGCAAGGCTTTATCACAGTAGGTCGTAACACGATCCATCACGCCAGCTTGGTCTAAATAGCGAGTAGCAATATCCAGCCACATTTGCTTTTTCTCGATAGCGACTAATCTTGCTTCTTTTGGCATCGCCATCGCCATAGACAAAGTACTGTAGCCAGTAAAAACGCCAATTTCGAGAAGTTTCTTTGGCGCTTGTAGCTTAACCAACAAGGCTAACAACTGCCCCACTTCCGGCGACAGCTGCATACGAGCCATATGATATTGAGCTGTTTCACGACGTAAGGCTCTTAATAAACCGTCCTCACGAACGGAGACATCAACCAAATACTGGTAAAGCCTGTCATCAACATTAACGGTACGATTAACAGGCTTATCATCTTCAGGTAAAGGTTTAGGAAAATTAGGAAGCATGAGATTTCATAACGAGTCCGCGGCTCAAGGTTTTGAATGTTTTAGAACGGAATTCACGGCGATAAAGTACCGCTACAACCATCAAGCTGGCAGCCATACAGAAATACGGACCAAGGAACCAACCACAAAAAGCCATCGCAAAATAGAAAGCACGTAAACCGTAGTTAAATTGGTTTGCGGCTAGACTGCAAATTTGCGCCATATGCATGGCATAAAGTTCACGCTCGCTATCTTCGATACCACGCTCTGTCGCTAATGGCGCACTGCCAACTAATACGGAGCAAAAGTTATATTGTCTAACGGACCAAGTAAAAGTGAAAAATGCGTAAGAAAAAATTACTACTAAAACGATAATTTTCAATTCCCACTCTTGCTGACTCATCGGAGATAAAAGATAAAAATCCGATAAAATGCCAAGCGCTTTTTCTGAATAGTTAAAAGCGGTAAAAAGACCCGCAATAATCAACAAGCTGCTTGAAGCAAAAAACAAACTACTTCTTTCTAAGTTCGCCATTACAGAGGCATCCGCAATGCGATTATCTCGTCTAAGTAAGCGTGACATCCAAGCTAATCGAAACTGATGCAATACGCTTACCAAACAAGAGCGACGCTTAGAATTATATTGAGCATAAAAAGCATACCCCCACCAACACGCAAAAAAGACAAAAAGTGTTGCTATATCAAGGGGGTTTAACAGTAATGAAATAGAATGCTTTTCCATATTTTAACTCTGCTGAAAGAACAGTTTAGGGTGATAATATTAGACCACTTTTCACTTTACATGTCCCAGTTTCCGCTTAGAAAATTCAGCAAATCATTCTAAAAAAATAAATATAAATACTTCATCAAAAAACACTTGCATCGATAGAAAATATCGGTAAGATCTCGCCCGTCAACACGACATGCGGATGTGGTGGAATTGGTAGACACGCTGGATTTAGGTTCCAGTGCTTCACGGCGTGAGAGTTCGAGTCTCTCCATCCGCACCATCTTATTTGTTTCTTAGCACTCACCTCTTAAGTCAAATTACGAAATTACTAACCTTTTTATTAATTTATAAAACACTCATATCTTTATCATCACGTTTTTGGCATAAAAAAACCGAACCCATTTACTGAATTCGGTTCTATATAGTTACCTAGCCTCAAACCAAGTTACTTTATTTCAATTTCCAAGATACTTGTTTGCCAGCAAAGAAAGGCACAATTGGCTCTCCGTTCGGCAAAGTAATACTGTTAGGCACCTCCCAAGACTCACGAATCAAGGTCACTTTTTCTGTGTTACGCGGCAAACCATAGAAGTCAGCACCATAAAGGCTTGCAAAGCCCTCTAGCTTGTCAAGGGCGCCTAGCTCATCAAATACTTGTGTGTATAGCTCAAACGCAGACCAAGCACTGTAACAGCCCGCACAACCACAATCTGACTCTTTACGGTGTTTAGCATGTGGGGCAGAGTCAGTTCCCAAGAAAAACTTAGGCGATCCAGATTTAACCACTTCACGCAAAGCTTGCTGGTGAGTACTGCGTTTAAGCACAGGCAAACAATAATTATGTGGTCGAACACCACCATCTAGCATGTCATTACGATTCAACAATAAATGCTGAGGCGTAATTGTTGCGGCTACACCATCACGAGCCGCCAAGACAAAATCTACAGCCTCTTTTGTGGTTATATGTTCGAACACCACTTTTAGATTCGGCACTCGATCAACAATATTCACCATGTGCTGATCGATAAATTCTTTTTCACGATCAAAGATATCAATGTGTTTTTGCGTCACTTCCCCATGAATCAGCAACAACATGTCATTGTCTGCCAAGGCTTCAAAAACTGGATACAGTGACTCTAGGGAATTCACACCAGAATCAGAGTTAGTTGTCGCGCCAGCTGGATACATTTTGGCCGCCAACACTCCGGCTTTTTTCGCATCTTGAATATCTTGAACACTGGTTTTGTCTGTTAGATAAATAGTCATGACAGGCATAAAAGTACTACCAGCAGGACGAGCCGCTAAAATACGCTCTTTGTAGCTTAATGCTAACTCAGCAGTCGTAACCGGCGGCACCAAATTGGGCATCACTACAGCACGCTCGAAACAACGAGCCGTAGCTGGAACCGTCTCAAGTAACATATCTTGATCACGAAAATGTAAGTGCCAATCATCTGGCTTGATAATAGTAATTTCGTTCATTATTTACCTACTGTTTTTTTTCAGACGAAAAGTTGTATAACGAATTATCAATAAGCCCATTAGTATAAATTTGTATATAGGCTTTTAATCGCTGCTCTAATTTCTCTAGATTTACTGGCTGCACCAAACCCGCAGGCTTAGTAAATGTTTTTGGTAGCTCACCAGTTTCAACTAATGCACCCTCTGCCATAGGTAACTTCACATATTTTCCTTGTGATAATAACCAAAAAGCATCGTCTTCCTTGATGATTGCATCTGCACGAGCATTCTGTTCCAACAATGAACGCCCAAATGGCAAGATTTTCTCTTGCTCTGGCAGATTCAAATAATCAACGATTGTAGCAGGGATATCGATTTGTTGAGCCATATCGGTGATAACACCATTATCTATTTCTTGATTAGGCTGATACAAAATAATGGGGACCTGATGACGACCTAAAGAAGAGGCAAAACGAGGATCGAAGTTATCCGATGTATGGTCAGCAGTAAGAACAAACAAAGTATCTTTATACCAATCTTTGGTGGCCGCCTCCTCAAAAAAACGTCTCAATGCAATATCGGAGTATTGAATAACTCTATGCATTGGGATATCACCTTCTTGTATTTTATCTACATACTGATCAGGCAAAGTATACGGAGGGTGAGAGCTGATAGTAAAAATACCCGCCATAAATGGCTTAGACATTTTATCCATCTCATTTACAGTAAACTTAAGAAATAGTTCATCAAAAATCCCCCACTGCCCATCAAACTGGGAAGAATCAGGATATTCATTAAGTCCAAAATAGCGATCAAAGCCAAATCGATAGGTTGTGTCGTCAAAGTACATGCTGCCATTCTTCGCACCATGGAAAAAAGCAGTACTGTATCCATAAGGCTTTACGATTTCACCCAAGCCATGCATTACATTTGACTGATACGGCGATCGCATAAAAGCCTCAGACATCAGTGATGGGACACCCACTAAAACCGATGGAATAGCTTCAATAGAACGACGACCGTTCGCAATGCCATTTGGGAAAAAGCGCCCCTTCTCAGACAGCTCTTCTAAAAAAGGTGCGTATGATTTCAAACCATAAGGAGGACCCAAATACTCCAAGCCAAAGCTCTCCAAGATCAAAATAACAACATTATGCTTTTTAATTTCAGAATCACTAGAGATCGATTTATTTTTATCAGCTATTGCCATCAACAAATCACTGTCAGAGGCAAAATAAGCCACCTTTTCTAAATGATCAGCATCCTCTTTTAAAAGTGAAAATGGCGTATTTAGAACAAGAGCCCCTAACCCGCTAGAAGGATAACTATATGCATTCAGAGCTCTAATAGGCTTAGATTGAAATCCTCCCCGCCCAGCCAATACAAAAACCACTGTTAGTACAAGGCAAAGTAACACAACCCAGAATTTGGGCATAAAAATCGGTTTAAGTCGCTTGCTCACCTTAAAAAACAACACGGCATAAAGAAAATAAATCAAAATGCTACCGACAACATACCACCAATAAACAAGGATTAACTCAGGCAACTGGGATACAACATCATTGGCCATAGAGAGCACTTCAAGACCACTACGACGGCCTGTGTATGGGAAATAAACGGTATCCATGAAGTTAATGATAATTGCCGATACACTTACAAAAAACAAGTAGACAAAAACCATTACCATATTCGCTTTGAATAAAGCGCGAAACCAAATTGAAACAAACAAGAAAAGTAAGAGTAAAGAATTTAATAGCGCAATAGTCGCTAAATCAAATCGCAAACCATGCAATAGAGCCAGCAATATATTATCAGAGGTTTCAGCCACAAAATAATCTGAGTGGACTCCAAAAAAGTACAACCGGGTTAAAATAAACCCTATAAATATCAAAATTAGCCCAACACCTAAAAAGACAAGAGGTGTTATATTTATTCTTTTGTTTTTATTATCTTGATGCATGCTGACCCTTTTCAATCAGAGTAAATATTAACGTTCATTTATAACAAAAAAAAACCGCGATTAGGCGGTTTTTTTATTTACATCATTCTAATTAATCGTTTTTACGTGGTGCTCTTGGACGACGCTCGCCGCTGCGATTTGCATCGCGATCACGACCGCCACCAGCACCAGCACTTGGACGACGACGCTCACCACCAGATGGACGACGATCACCACCAGATGGGCGACGATCACCGCCACCAGCTGGACGCTTACGAGTAGAAGGTGCTGCTGCACGCTTATTCAACTCATCGGCATTGTCTAGCTTAGCAATGTCAGTACGCTGACCACAAATACGAGTTTTACCCAACTTACCTAATGCATCCGCGCTTAGGTTAGAAGGTAAATCGACTGTAGCAAAATCTTCATAGATTTCGATATGACCAATGTAACGGCTTTCAATGTCAGCTTCGTTAGCAATCGCACCAACGATGTTGCCAGGCTTAACACCATCACTATAGCCAACTTGAACAACATAACGCGTCATAGACGTATCAGGATCATCCTTTAATGGCATAGCTTCTGCCGTAACTGGACGAACTTTACGTTCGCGTGGTGCACGATCGCCACGATCGCCACGGTCTCCGCGATCACCACGGTCTCCGCGACCGCCATCACGATCATCACGATCATCACGACGTTCTCTGCGTTCTTGACGAACTTCCATTTCAGATAACAACAATGGTGTTTTACCTTGAGCCATATGAGCCAAAGCAGCCGCCATTTTCAATGGATCAACTTCGTTTTCTTTCTGGTAGCTTTGAACAAGTTCCAAGAAGAAATCAAGGTTTTCGTTATCCATCGCATCTGTAATGCTCTGCTTGAAGCGATTAACACGATGCGCATTAATATCTGAAGCAGTTGGTAGTGTCATGCTCTCAATTGGCTGACGAGTTGCGCGCTCAATCGCTTGCAACATACGACGCTCGCGATGAGCAACAAACAATATTGCTGTACCAAGACGACCAGCACGACCAGTACGACCGATACGGTGAACGTAGGATTCAGTATCATATGGAATATCGTAGTTAACAACGTGACTTACGCGTTCTACATCCAAACCACGAGCTACAACGTCAGTTGCAACAAGAATGTCAATTTGACCTTTCTTGATACGATCAACAGTACGTTCACGCAAATTCTGGCTAATGTCACCATTTAAGGCTTCACAAGCGTGGCCACGAGCAGTTAGCTTTTCAGCCAATTCTACTGTTGCCGCTTTTGTACGAACAAAGATGATCATGCCATCATGTTCGTTCATTTCAAGAATACGAGTCAAAGCGTCTAACTTATGTAGACCGCTTACTGGCCAATATTTTTGAGTAATCGTCATCGCAGTAGAAGTTTTTGTAACGATTTTCACTTCTTTAGGATTATTCAAATGACGGTTAGCTACCTGACGAATCACAGGAGGCATAGTCGCAGAGAACAAAGCTATTTGGCGAGTTGGTGGCGTTTGCTCAAGAATCCATTCGACATCGTCGATGAATCCCATACGTAACATTTCATCCGCTTCATCAAGAACTAGGGCTTTAAGGCCGTCTAGTTTCAATGTTTTACGACGAATATGATCCATAACACGACCAGGTGTACCAACAACAACTTGAACACCACGTTTTAGTTGGCGAAGTTGAGTGTCGTATGACATGCCGCCGTAAATTGGCAAAACATGAAAATCAGGAAGGTTACGAGCGTAACTTTGAAATGCTTCAGCGACCTGAATAGCAAGTTCACGGGTTGGAGCCAGTACAAGTAATTGTGTCGTTTTATCTGTAACATCAATGCGAGACAGTAGCGGAAGCGCGAACGCTGCTGTCTTACCAGTACCCGTCTGCGCTTGCCCCAAAAGGTCTCGACCTTCTAATAGATATGGAATACTTTGCGCTTGGATAGCAGATGGTTGCTCGTAACCTAGGTCAGCAACCGCTTTAAGAACAGGGGCGATTAGGCCCAACGAATCAAATGTAGGCTGAGTATCAGCGTCAGACATGTAAATTAGTACCTTTTTTTGGTGAGGATAAGGCCTGTAATCATTTACATGCCTTAATGAAATTCTCTAGAAATTCTCTGAGGAAAAACTGATGGCGAAGTATATACAATAAAAGAGAAATAAGCTAGGCCATATTGAAAATAAGATTGGCGCCCTTGCGGCGCCAATCACTTGTTAGTGCTTATTATCAGTATCCACTTTAGAGTCAATCATCACTGCCAACCAATGCATCTTAGGGTTTGCCTCGAATGCTAGCTTCATGATGATGGTTAGTGGAATCGAAAGCAACATGCCAACTGGACCAAATACCCAACCCCATAGTAGTAAAGAAAGAAACACCACCAAAGTGGAAAGCCCTAACCCACGCCCCATGTAGCGAGGCTCAATCACATTACCAACAATCAGATTCACAATTAAAAACACGCCAGCAACCAAACCCGCCGATAAGCTACCAAGCTGAACAAAGGCAAGCAAAACAGCAGGAACCGCTGCAATAATAGACCCAATATTTGGTACAAAATTTAAAAGAAATGCACATACACCCCATAAAATAGGGAAATCAACACCTAATACCCACATGAAGAAAGTAATTAGGACACCCGTCAACATACTTAGTAAGGTTTTTATCACTAAGTACCGATTAACCGATTTGATGAAGGAATCAAATTTATCCATTGATTTAGAGGCGTCACTGAACGCTAAAGACAGTTTTTTAGGTAGTTCAACGGCTTCAAATAAAATGAAAATCACAATCATCACCACCAAAACAAGATTAGTTAGCGCGCTCCCAAGCCCTCTTAAAGCATTCGCAACCATCTGCATTAAAGCGGAAGGATCAATGTACCCCTTCACTTGATCATAAGATACATGCAACCCTAGTCGATTAATCATTTGTATTAAGCTGGACATTTCTTCGCCAAAGCGCGTTTTGTAACTAGGCAGCTGATTGGAAAAATTATCTAAAGATGCACCTACAAGCACAGCAATAGAACTAATTCCAACCAGTATAACTAACACAACAACCAGGATAGAAAGCCAAGTTGGCAGATTCCGACGACGTAAACTGGACATAGCTGGGGCGCAAATAATGGCGATAAAAACTGACAACATGAAAGGCACCACTATTTGAGAGGCCTCCTTCAGCGCAGCAATTATGATCACAAAGGCCGCAAAACCAACTAGCCAATGAATGCCTTTATGCTGTTCATTCATATAAATTCCTTATAAAGGTATCGGATAAATACTTTGAGCGTAATCAGCCAAGTCCTGTAACATAATTTGTTTCGCTGCAGGCAGATCCGGTGTTTGAGCAATTTGATTCAAACGTTCAAAATACTGTTCCATATTGATTGAGCCGCCGCCATCTTTTTCAAGTAAACGAACCTGCCTATATTCTTCCCACTCGAATTGTTGCTGTTCACTCAATTGATCCGGGTAATTTCGACCAATATAACGCATTAACATTTCAGGCAGGCGACGATCATCAAATGACATAGCCAATTCTGACAAATGGCTAGCCGGTGTCGAACGAATCTTTTCCATCCTCACCCGATCTTCACGAGAGAAAAAACCACCAGAGTAAAGCATGACATCTGGATCTTTGTGTATTGGTCGATCTTCTTGCATAAAGACATCACTGAGCTTAGCCGCTAAACCAGCATGCCCTTTTATGATGGCAAGATTATGACGACAAACTGAACCATCCAATTCTAGACGTTTGACGACGTCAGCATCTTTCAAAAAAGTGGCTGGAGCAACTGCCGGAGATTTATTGTAGTGAATCACTTTTAAAGGCAACCTTTCTAGATCCCCCAACTCATCTTGACGAGTAAAAACCCGATGACGAATCTCTTCCACACTCAAATCAATTAAAGGCTGAGCATCTGCCATAAGATCAAAAACAATCACACCATTTTTGTTCGTTGGGTGTGGCGCAACAGGTACAACAAAAGCCGCGTAGTTTTTTGCCTGCCCAAACATCCCAGAAATATGCAAAAAGGGTTTTAGTCGCGCCACATCAATAAATTGCTGCAATTCGTGTTTTTGGCGCATTTTGAAATAGTAAGCAAACAATTTTGGCTGCTTACTACGAATTAACTTAGCAATCTCAATGGTTCCATAAACATCAGATAAGGCATCATGCGCTTGCTCATGAGCAATGCCATTTGCTTTCGTGAGCGCTTCCAGCTTCATCGAAACCTGGCCGTCTTCATTCTTCGGCCAAACAACCCCCTCTGGACGCATAGCGTAAGTCATACGCACTAAATCAATCATGTCCCAGCGAGAGCAGTTGTTCTGCCATTCTCTGGCATAAGGATCAATAAAATTACGATAAAAACCATAACGAACGACTTCGTCATCAAAACGAATCGTGTTGTAACCCAAAGCGCAAGTACCAGGCTGCGAAAGCTCTGCCTCTACTGCCTGCATAAATTCTGCTTCGCACAAGCCTTCACGATTAGCATCTTGTGGGCTAATACCTGTCAGCAAGCATGCCTCTGGTTGAGGCAGAACATCCTCCGCTAAGCGGCAATAAAACATGATTGGCTCGCCGATGGGATTAAAATCAAGATCTGTTCTAATCCCAGCAAACTGCATAGGACGATCTCGCGCAGGGTCCGTTCCGGTTGTCTCAAAATCAAACCAAAAAAATGAAGTGGGGCCCGATGAAGTCACAAATAATTCCTGTAAGCCGTTAAATAAAAAAGGTATTATACGCATCTTGGCGTGCATTTGGCGATGAAAGGAGTAGATCTATGCCAGTCCCAATGATTTGCCCATGCGGAACAGAAAGTCCTTATGAGATGTGTTGTGGTATGTACCACCACAATCCAGGCACCGCTCCGACAGCAGAAACACTAATGCGTTCGCGCTACACGGCTTTTGCTATTGGTGATTTTCAATACATAGCCGCCACGCAAAAATTAGAAGATGAGCCAGATCAAGACACTGCAGACATCCAAGACAGTAATGAACATACCAAATGGATAAAGCTAGAAATTAACGCAACAGAAGATGGCTTGGAAAAAGACAAAACAGGGGTTGTCACCTTCTCTGCTCATTTCAAAGAAGGCAAACATATAGGTCGCCTAAACGAACGATCTATATTTAAAAAGATAAAAGGACAATGGTTCTATATTGCTGGCGAGCACGATGTTCAGAAGAACACGCCGTTAATTAATTCTGAAGCTATGAACATAGGCAGGAATGACCCATGCCTATGTGGATCTGGTAAAAAATTCAAGAAATGCTGTGCTGTTGCTTAACTTAGTCAACAGCGTCCCATTTTTCTTTTATGCTTCTCAGCTCATCTTCAATGGATAAAAAAGTGCGCACCAACTCTGGATCAAAGTGTGTGCTTGCCGCTTGCTGAATATGCTCAAACGACTCTTCTATTGTCCAACTCTTCTTGTAAGGACGCTTCATAGTAAGCGCATCAAATACATCCGCTAAAGCAACAATACGAGCGGATTGTGGGATATTCTCCCCTATTAATCCTGATGGATAACCCGTTCCATCCCATCTTTCATGATGACCTAATGCAACTTCTGCTGCCAATTTAAATAATGGCGCTTCTCCCCTTATTAAAATTTCATGCCCAATGACGGTATGCTGACGCATTATCACCCATTCATCATCTGTTAGCTTATTAGGAGATTTTAAAATGCTATGAGGAATACCCACCTTACCAGTATCGTGCATAGGTGCAGCCAGTTTTAACAATTCGACCTGTGATTCTTCCCACCCTATCGTCCTAGCTAATGCTGCACAATAATCCGCCATTCTCCACATATGCACACCAGTATCGGTGTCGTTAAGCTGACTTACCGCACCTAACATACCTATAGCGGACTCCAATGCTTCATCAAGCTCTCGAGTTCTATCATCAATAATTTGTTTGTTACGTAAATTTTCTTCAGCTAATTTTAAATGGGTTGACACTCTAGCTAAAGTTGTTAGAGGCGTTATTGGCTTAGTAATAAAATCCACACAACCAACATCAAAACCTTTTTGCTCGTGCTGAGGATCAGTAACAGCAGTTAAAAAAATAACAGGAATGTCTTGTGTTTTTGGGTTGGATTTCAATCGCTCACATACTTCAAAACCATTCATATCTGGCATCATAATATCCAGCAATATAATATCTGGTAAGCATCGATCAATAATATTTAAAGCTAACAGTCCGCTTTTTGCCACTTGAACATGGTACTGTTCCGACAGAATATCTTTAAGTAAATCAATATTTCTAGGCACATCATCAACAATAAGTACTCTTTTGTTTTTTGAAGCCATCCGACTTACTATTTCCTTTGTACTAGCCAATTCGCTCTCCTTTACTACACTCATGACACGAAGCCACGTTTAAAAGCCTGAATCTTACCCATGGCATCTTGATAATCATAAGAAGAAATATCTTCTAGGGCAGACTTTAAAATATCTATACCTTCGTAATCAGAACATTTTTCGATTATTTTTTTGACTAACATTTCAGAATCAGAATCTCCACTCTCTAAAAAAAATTCTAATTTTTCAATGTCAGACCATAAAGAAATTAAACCTTTATTATCCCGCGAAAAAGAGCCGCTTTCTTTTTTAGTCAACGAGTTAAATCCATACTTCATTATCCAAAACTCAAGCTTTTCAATCAAAAGATATGGATCTAACGGTTTATACAAAACATCATCAATACCTAAATCTGCAAGGTTCTCTTGCTTTAAACTTAAAGCATCGGCCGTCAAAAAAAGAATAGGGGGTTTTTTGTTACGCAATGAGCTGAATATCTTTTCACTGGCCTCATAACCATCCATTATGGGCATCCTAATATCCATTAGAATCAAATCATAATCGAGAAGAAGTGACTTTTCCCAAGCATCTTTACCGTTTTCAACCCAATCAACGGATGCCCCTAGCTTTTCAACTATAGCCTTAACGATATTGGCATTTATTTTATTATCTTCAGCTAATAATATAGTTTTGCTTTTAAAGAACTCTTTATTATCTAAAGCAGCCTTAATGGATTTCTCATTCTTTGAATCGTCTTCACCTAAACTAAAAGCAGCTATTTTTTTATGCAGATTGGTAGGAGTAACAAGTCCTGACACTTGACAATCAGGCATATTTAAATCGCTACCATTTAAAAATAGTATATGCCTTTCAAGACCTTTGAGTTGTTCAGAAACCATACCTTCATCATTCAACCAATGACGGCCTGCAATTATCGTCAAGTGATTTTCTGACATATCCGATAGTTTCAACTTAGAGATACGGTCAAAATTTAGCTCTGTAAAAAAAGAAGCTATGCCAAGGTCTTCTTCAAATATAGTCACATTTTCTAAATGTGGTAAAGTCGATTTCGAATCTGGACGGTAAGGAAGTTTAATTGTAAAAACACTACCTTCGTTCAATACACTTTTATAAGAAATATTACCACCAAGCAATCCCACTAGTTTTTGCGTAATACTCAAACCCAAGCCAGTACCACCATATAATCTTGTAGTACTGCTATCGGCTTGTTTAAACACACCAAACACATCGACATTGTCAGCTATGCCAATACCACTGTCCTGCACATCAATCAAAATTCCTTCGGTATTTGATTGATGAATTTTAACCATGACGGAACCGGAATCAGTAAACTTAATTGCATTACCAACCAAATTTACTAGAATTTGCTGAAGTCTGGTCTTATCACCAATCAAACTATCACTAATGGTAAAATCACGAACAATCATAAAATCTAACTTTTTGGATCGAGCTGGGTTTTCACCCGTCTGATAAACATACTCCAGTACTTCATCTAAGCTAAACGACCTATTTTCTAAATCTATTTTGCCTGATTCAATTTTTGAATAATCTAAAACACTATTAATGATCGAAAGAAGAGCATCGGCCGATTGCTGAATTTTAAGCACTTTTTCGCGATGATCCCTACCCAAATCCCCATCTAATAATAAATAACTAAAGCCGACAATAGCATTCATTGGTGTACGAATTTCATGACTCATTGTTGCTAAAAACTCTGATTTAACTTTTAAAGCTTGCTCTGCAGAAAAAACAGCAATTTCAAGCTCGCCAGCTAATTTCTGAGATCTTTCAAAGGACTCTTTAGCTACTTTAAGCTGCTTAAACAGCATAACAATTATGATCATCATAGTGATTGTTAATAAGGCAATCAAAGAGCCTAAATAGAGAAATAACCCCAAACTGTCTTTTCTCTGTTGTACTTTATTCTTAGACCTAGATGCTAATGTACTTAACACCACGCCCTCTGTTTCTTTCAGCAGAAAGTTGCTTTTTTCTAAAAGTTTTTTAACATCGATTAATGACTTATCAACAAATAAAAGCTGATCAATTTCAGTTACTTCACTTTGCAAAGTTGTCATTAACTCTTCAGCATTGTCTAATCTATCAAATAGAACTCTTAATTGTCCTTTTGCTAAAACATTCACACGACTATAAAGAATATCAAATCGCACCTGAGCATCATTGAGCCTTGATTCACTAAAATCATCTTCCAGTAAGTTTAATGAATTTCTCAACTTCAAGGTTTCTCTATCTAGCTGATAAGCAGCCCATAACGCATCTTCTTCGACCGCAGACAACATTATCTTTTGACGATCAACCAATTCGGTAAAGATCAGCATTGCTGCTCCCATGAAAATAAGAGCAGTAACCACCAATAAAACAAAAGGCGACGACCCCTTATTACCAAGAACTCTTACAATGGGAGATAGACGAAAAGACATAATGACTTTTACTCAACGTTTATCGATTTTATTTGCCAAACAGAGCGGTTATGAATAACTTCATTATTTAAGTTTGGATTATCACTAAAAGGATAAAGTAAAAATATCGGCCCCTTATCTCTCACACTCATAACTTTGCCGTTCATGTCCATCGCGAGAATCACATTGTAGTCATCACCATCTTTTTTCGGCACTATCGCACTATAGTCATTTAATGCAGTCATGGATAAGGTAGCTGTTTGAGCACCCACCGCCGACATGACGGAACGCAACAAAGGCCCACGATAAAGATCAACACCCTCACTCCAAGGCGTTACAGTTTTTTGCTCTATAACCTCTAGATTCATCAGCATACCGCGGTCAAATTCAGCTGTATTTTGATCAGTATTAGTATTGGAGATATTTCCAGTGACAGTTAGGATGACAGGCCCTGTTGGTTTAGATAAAACCTGCGCCTGTACAGTAGTAACAGCGAATACTCCAATCACTATCATTCCTGCGAGAACATATTGCTTCATTACAAACACCTTAAATGGATTAATATTGTGGCAGTATAATGAATAAACATCAGGCTTTCGTTACTAACTTACGAAACGACACGTTTTCTACACCAAGCAAAACAAAGGTCGAACAATAGATACAAAAAAACCGCAGAAGCGGCTTTTATATTCTTTAAGTATCTAAAAATTAAAAGATATTTAAGGTACTGGATGACCTTGAGATGCGACCCAAATACGAAACCAATCATCATCACTAAGCGGAGTAGACACAGCATCTACTGCTGCAGCTAAACGAGCAATTTTTCCAGATCCCATAACAGGACAAATACCAGCTGAATGACGCAATAACCACGCGACAACGATTTGATCAACTGTACAATTTTTTTTCTGCGCCAACTCACTCAACACAGCTTGAACTCGCTTTGCTTTTTCGCTTGTTCCTGAAAACAATTCACCACCAGCAAAAGGTGACCAAGCCATTGGTGTTACAGCATGCTGCTGCACATGATCCAATGTACCATCTTCAAAGTGCTGCAACGCCAGTGGAGATAATTCCACCTGATTAATAATCAACGGCGCATCAAGGCGCGACTGCAACAAATCGAATTGACGAGTGGTAAAGTTGGATACGCCAAAATGCTTAACCTTGCCAAGCGTAAACAACAAATCAAACGTCTGAGCGACTTCATCCGCATCCATCAAAGGACTTGGACGATGCAATAACAAGGTATCGATATGCTCACATTGCAAATTCACCAAAGATCGATCAACACTCGCCAATATATGCTCAGCACGATAATCATAACGATGGACCTGAATGTCTGGGCGATTGTCTGACGGCAACAAAATCCCACACTTAGTGATGATTTCCATCTTATCTCGCAAAGCAGGTTTAAGCTTTAACGCCTCGCCAAACAAAGCTTCACACTGATAACCACCATAAATATCCGCATGATCAAACGTCGTCACACCAAGATCTAAACATGCTTCAATAAAGCCTAGTGTTTCTGAAGAAGCCATATTCCATTCTTCTAGCCGCCAAAAACCTTGAGCGATACGTGACCCTTCAAAACCAAGGGGATGATATTGGTGTCTCATGGATATTTTCCTCAACTTCATTATTTTATTGCCAATCATTCTAAAGAGACTTTGTTATAAAAAACAGCAAACTGAGTGAATCGGCATAACTGACAGGAAACATCATCGAAGGTATACTATGCCTCATTCAAGACTGACCTCTAACGAAAGAGCGACGCGACCACCTACAACGGACAGACTATAACGATTAAATTGCGGGCAATATCGAACACTTATAATTTACACGCAGCGATACACTACTAAACACAAGAACTAAACAATAAACACAACACCACTGTGATGGACTTAATAATGAATTCAATTACGCTAGGCCCTCTTTCCAAAGCCAATGGAGAGATCCAAATTCCGGGTTCCAAAAGCCTTTCAAACCGTATTTTATTGTTAGCAACGCTAGCAAAAGGCACCACAAAAATTACCAACCTACTAGACAGCGACGATATTCGCCGCATGCTAGAAAGCCTAACAAAATTAGGCGTTAACTATTCTCTAGAAGATAACGGCACAACCTGTGTACTAAAAGGACTTGCCGGCCCAATCCAGGCAGATTTCGGTGATTTATTCCTTGGCAACGCGGGTACAGCAATGCGTCCCTTGGCTGCAGCACTTTGCCTAGGCAAAGGTGAGTTTCATCTACATGGTGAGCCACGGATGCACGAACGCCCAATTGGTGACCTTGTAGATGCTTTGCAAGCACTGGGTGTCGACATCTCTTACGAAGGCGAAAAGAATTACCCACCTTTACGCATTAAGGCAAATGGTTTATCTGGCGGCGAAGTGTCTATTAAAGGCAACATCTCAAGCCAATTTCTAACCGCTATATTGATGAGCGCCCCATTGGCAAAAGATGATTTAATCATCAAAGTTGATGGTGAATTGGTTTCTAAGCCTTACATAGACATCACGCTACATGCCATGAAGCAATTTGGTGTGGAAGTGGAAAACCAGAATTACCAAGCATTTGTTGTGAAAGGTCAGCAAACTTACCAAAGCCCTGGTGAAATCATGGTAGAAGGTGATGCTTCTTCTGCGTCTTACTTCTTGGCAGCTGCTGCTATTGCAGGTGGAAAAATTAAAGTCCACGGCGTTGGTACAGACAGCGTACAAGGTGACGTAAAATTCGCCGATGTACTGGCTAAAATGGGGGCGAAAATCACCTACGGTCCAACTTGGATCGAGGCGGAGCGTAACGAACTTAACGGTATTGATATGGACATGAACCACATTCCTGATGCGGCCATGACCATCGCAACAACTGCACTATTTGCCAAAGGCCCAACAAAGATTCGCAACATCTACAACTGGCGCGTGAAAGAAACTGACCGTTTATATGCCATGGCCACTGAACTGAAAAAACTCGGTGCCGACGTCATTGAAGGCGAAGACTTCATTACCGTCACACCCGTTGAGAAACTTCAACATGCGGCCATCGATACTTATAACGATCACCGCATTGCGATGTGCTTCTCACTCGTTGCCTTCTCAGATACGCCAGTGACCATCAACGATCCGGGTTGCACATCAAAAACCTTCCCAACCTATTTTGAATTGTTCAATACCATAGCCAGCTAACAGTCACTTTAGGTAACACGAAAAAGGCCAATTACAAACAAAAAAGCCCCAGCTTTGAACTGACCCCATAAAGTTGGACTCTATTC
>NZ_KZ454896.1:0-66075 GCF_002792415.1 Marinomonas sp. BSi20584 | reverse complement strand
CATTTTTGAGTTCAGGCATAGTGGTTTCCTTGCTTGCTTGGTTATTAGTGGTCTGAACGAATTGAAATTATAGCTGCTTTAAAAACTGCAATATTGTTGGTCAACTTAAAGCAACAAAACCACTTTATATTGCATAAAGTGGTTTTGAATTAGAATTTACGAAATCTAAAGGCTAGGGTTGAGTTAGTGGCTAATACCACTACCGCCAGCCACGGCAATATTATAAGGGATACCTTCAATGTTAATGGTCTTCGACTCAGAGAAGTCCTTTGCATTAATGAGGCGTATCAGGCCAGCATTTGGGTCAGTGATAACAATATTATCACCAGCCATGGCTAAGCGAGGTCTTGGATCATTCCAGTCCCCGTCCATACTGTATGGCGCTGTTACACGAGTGCTTTTTTCGATTTCACCACTCAATAAGTTAATACGGTGGATTTGACCATTTTCAGTTAGAACGTAGGCATTCTGAAGCCTAACTGGATCTAAAATGAAGTCCACACGGCGGAAGGGCAACTCCACAAGCTGCATGTAAGGTGCTTCTGTTGGATCTATGATGGCTAAGCTTTTTTTGCCATAGTTGCCAAGGAATATCTGAAAGGATTTAGAGCCTAATAAAGTGCCTGTTGTTTCCCCTTTTGGAAAGTCTGCAGGGTAAGGAAGCATTTTGTATTCTGTACCGTTTTTACCTGCTTTTGCGGCTAAGACTCCTTCTTTGCAACCGACAGTTAGATAAGCGCCAGAAAAAGCTTCTCCATGTAATCCTGTGCAAGTTTGCAAATCACCTGCTGGTGTTCCGTCTGTCTTAATTGCTTGTAAACCAATTCGTGGCGGAGCATGACCTTCTTCAGCTTCGTTAGATGCGATACTAGAAAGCCAGTTATCTTCCCAAGGTGTCACAAAGCCATGATGTGCATGATTTTGTTGGACTCGCGTTACTTCAATATGTCCCTCCGTCAGTTCATGACCATCTAAAACATCAGCGTACCCACCTTTATCAAAGTTGATGGACACTAGATCATCGTGCTCAACTAGATGGAATGGACGAGGGCCCTGAAGTACTTTTTTTAGAGCGACAGGATCATTGATTTCTATATCAGTATGGGCACCGTGATCATGGAAGTGAAAGCCGGATTGAATAAAGTTCACCTGATCATTATCAGACTGAACCGCAACGATTAGGTCATTGTTGGAAACAGAGTAAAGTTTGCTTTGTCCTGCAGTATTAAAGGTCCAACGCTTATCTGGATTATCTAAGTCCAAAGCAGTGACTTGTGGTGTAGCGTGATCACCAATAAATACACGATAACGAGTCATGCTGTCATCGTGGTTTTCACTTGCAATCGCAATAGTACTAATGCTCAGTGCGAGAAGGCTAACACTGCTAAGGCGTTTGATCATTCAGTTTTCTCCTTGGAAATTATAATTTTTACTCAATGCGGGGTTCGTTGTTTGCACAGGTAATGTCAATCTAGGTTAACGACAAAAGAAATGTTATATCATAACATTAATGTGCGCAATAAGTGCTTATGCCGAGTTTATAAACTTTAACAGGGGGAACTTTGTAAAATTACGTGTTGTTAGACAGACTTAACGCCTGAACGCGAGCCAACGCATTACGAACCTTTTATATGAAATTAAAAGGTTATTTACTCACGTCCCAACTCCAAACATTCCCCTTCCATTGCCTTAGCATCCTCAGGATCATGTGTAACAAGCAGGGCAGGTATGTTCGCTTGGCGTATTTCGTTTAGTACAAAGGCTCGTACGTCGCGTCTTAATGCTGGGTCTAGTTTGCTGAAGGGTTCGTCGAGCAGTAGGTAGTCGGGTTGGGAAAGTAGGGTGCGGAGCAGGGCGACGCGGGCTTGTTGGCCACCCGAGAGTTCTTTCGGTAAAGCGCTGGCTTTATCGGGAATGCCGAGTTTTTCCAAGGCATTTTGTGCCATGGTGATGCGTTCTGCTTTGTTGATGTCGGCAGGAATGGCAAACAATAGGTTTTCGATGATGCTCATGTGTGGGAACAACAAGGGCATTTGTTGTAATAAGCCGACTTTTCGATCTTGCGTAGATTTTGTCTGCAAAGCTTCGTCGTTTAAAAAGGCTTCGCCAGTGGTGGTTAAGTTAGATGATAAAGAGCCGCTCAAAAAATGCAGTAGGCTGGATTTACCAATGCCACTCGGCCCCATGATAGACAAGATTTGTCCGTCGGCGATCTCAAAGCTTAAATCTTTGATAAGTGTCTTATCGCCCAAAGACAAAGAAAACGCATTTACAGTCAGCACATTTTGTCCTTTTCTATTAATCCAGTGTTTAAGGCTTTCTTGAATTTAAGTCGCCATTTTGTCCAGCGTGGTGGAATGAATTGCGCGAGCCAAAATACCATGATGGGAAAGAAGGCTTGCAACATCGCCATGCTGCCCACTTGTTTTCTGTCGCCCGATGCAGCTTGGGCAACGGCTTCGGTAGTTAAAGTGCTGTAACGGCCTTCACCCGCGATAAGAGTTGGTAAATATTGGGCGATACTGACGGAAAAACCAATGGCAAAAGCGGTGAATATCGCTGGTTTTAGCATGGCGATTTTAACTAAGACATAATTGCGCCAAGGGCGATGACTGAGTCGATTGGCTTGCAGCAAGTATTCTTCTTCGTAGGCCAAGTAGGGGCCTTTTAGTGTTAAGTAAACATAAGGCAAAACATACATTAGATGCAGAGCAATAATCGCGCATAGATCGCCATTAAGGTTCAGATAAATCAGCAGCACATGCAAACCAAACAAAAAACCAATTTGCGGCAATAGAATCGGCACGTAAATCAGCCAATCGAATAAATGTGACTTGCTGATGTTGGTTGATCTCGCCATGTCGTGACGTTTGGTTTCCAACATCACCAGGCTAATCACGCAAGCCATGAGTGTGGTAATCAGCGCAATGGTCAGTGTGTTCGCGGTGAGTTCAATCAGCAGCGGCGTGGCGCGGTCGATATTGTCCCACGTCCATTGGCTTGGTAATGCATCGGGAAAACGCCAGCGTCTGGCAAGCGACCAAATCGGTAGCAAAGCCAGAGCCAAAAAGGCATTCAGTAAGGCGAGCAAACCTAAAACAACACCCAATCGGAGCAAGCTGTCGGTTAATCCAAAACGCTTGCCATTGCTGCGCTCTGCTCGGGTTAGCTTGCTAAACAACAAATGCGCCACTTCCCAGCCTGCTAAGACAACAACAATTACCAACATAAGGGAAATTGCGCCAGCGCTTGCCATTAAGCGCATGGATAAATCGGGATCATTAAACCAGCGTAATAAAGTCACCGCCAGTGTTGACGGTGTGTTGGGGCCGATCACCAAGGCCAAATCCACCACAGTTAAACTAAAGGCGACAACGATAAAAATGGGCAAACGAATAATCGGATACAGCTGAGGAATTAATACTTTGCGCCACAAGGTAAAGCGGCTGTAACCGAGGGCTTGGCCGACTTGCAGGCTTTCTCGAGCCTTGATGCTTTTCATGGTGGCGAGCATGACAAACAATAGATAAGGCATTTCTTTTATCACAAGGGCGAGAATCAGTGAAATGCCAAAAGGGTCTTGCACAGTTATCCAATTGGGCGGTCGATCAAATCCTGTTAGCCATGGGCTGAACAAGCGAACTAACCAACCGGACGGACTTAATAAAAACAACAAGCCGATAGCAATCGCCGCATGGGGAATCGCTAGAATCGGCGATAACGCCGCTTCAACTTTACTGAAAAACGGACGTTGATAACCCCAAGCCAATAGCGACAGAGCGAACCAGAGAGCGAGTAAGGGGGCGACTATGCCAGTTATTAGAGTCAGTTTTAAACTGGCGTAAAATTCTCCTTGGGCAAATAAATCGCGCCAAGGCACTAAGGAAATACTATATTCGCCAAGGGGCGGGAAATACGCAAACGCAGGAAGCAAGGTGCCGACCAAGCCAATGACAATAGGAAAGATCAGTAATAGGGTGATAATCCCCGTGATCCATTTAGCGTGTTTTAACGGCATCTTGCTTCTTATTCAGCTCATTATAGAAATTTTCACGACGTCAATGCGGAACTTAGCACTACGTCACGAGCGATGCCAAGACGAGGCAAAAATAGATGAAAAGGCGGAGTTTATAAGTTATAAATGAGCACTTTGAGTCTATTTTTAACAAAGTATTGCCAAGCGCAGTAGTCGTGTGATTATTGTGCGTAACGCTTGCGCCACTCACTTTCCAACGCTCCCACCCAGCTACTGTGTGGTTCTGGTAACGTTTGACCCAGTTCTTCAATGCTCAATGTGGCGATACCACGTGGTAAGGCGTCGAACTTGGCTTGCTCTGCAGCAGCTAGTTTTGAGTAAGATAAAACACTTAAATCACCCCAAATAGTTGGCGTTTGTTTTTTGATTTGCGCTTCTGGTGACAACATAAAGTTTGCCACGACTTGTGCACCCGCTTTAGCACCACTGTTATAAGGAATCGCTAGAAAGTGTGTATTACCAATGGTGCCCCCAGTGAAGACGTAAGAGCGAACTGTATCGGGCAGGTTGCCTTTGTCGATTTGTACCGAAGCGGAGGAAATATCAAAGCTCAAGGCTATGTCGATCTCTTGGTCATCAAGCAAACGTACCATTTCTTCTGAGCTGGATGGGAAAGTTTGGCCGTTGCGCCATGCGACTTGGTGAAGTTGATCAAGATACGCCCACAATGGTGCAGTGATCTTGTCGAAATCTACAGTGTCGGCCGGTTGCGACAGCGCTTTGCGGTAAGGCGTTAATTCGTACAAGGCTTGTTTCAAAAAGGTCGAGCCTAGGAACTGTGGTGGCTCAGGATAGGTGATTCGTCCAGGATGCGCTTTGGCGTAGGTGAGTAAATCGGCAATGGATTTTGGCGGATTACTCAAAGTCGCTGTGTCGTGCATGAAGATGACTTGCGCCATGCCCCAAGGAGACTCCATACCATCGACTGGTGTGCCGAAATCTTGGGTTAAGCTTTGACGGGTATTTTCATCTACATAAGTGATGTAGTTAGGTAGAGACTTGCTGAAAGGGCCGAACAGCAGATTGTTGTCTTTCATAGCGCGGAAATTTTCGCCATTCAACCAGATAAGATCGATGGAGCCATTGCTGTTTTTGCCAGCGGCTTTTTCGGCCAATACTCTGTTTACGGCGTCGGACGTGTCGGTTAGTTTCACTTGTTTAAGCGTCACATCGTATTCTGCTTTAATGCGATCTGCCGCCCATTGAATATAATCGTTAATGTTGTCGGCTCCGCCCCAAGCGTTGAAATACACGGTTTGGCCTTTGGCTTGTTGAAGCGTGTTTTGCCAGCTTTGTTGACTTGCGTTGGTTTGAGTTGAAGTGGCTAGTGTAGGCAAGCTTGATAAGGCTAGGGTGGCAGCGATGGAAGCCGCGACAAACGATTTTCTCATTCCTTTCTCCTGATGTTCTTTAGTTGTTTTAATCTTTACGAGTTCTTAGACGTAAATAGATCGTTGTTTCTTACAGCTTTTATTTAAGGAATTGGTTTTTATTAAAAATGGGTTTTAGCGTACCATGTTGCAGGCTCAATTTGGGCGAATGTTTCACGGCTTTTTTGCGAGGTGTTATGTCTTATCAAATCTACTCTCATGTATTACCGAGCGCGACACCGGGCACCCAGCGTATTTTAAAAGCGCATCATTTCGGCGAAGCGGGTGCGCGTCCTAAAGTCTATTTTCAGGCGGGATTGCATGCCGATGAATGGCCAGGTTTTTTGGTGCTTAACACCTTGCTAAGACAGCTAAAAAAAGCCGACGATGCAGGTTTTATTCAAGGTGAAATTGTCATTGTGCCTGTGGCGAACCCGATTGGTTTGGCGCAGAACTTCCACGGTTATATTCCCGGTCGTTTTGCGTTTTCCGATGGCGGCGGTAATTTTAATCGCAACTGGCCACAGTTGGGCGCGAAAGTTGAAAAACGTATCAAGGGTGATGTGACTGGCGACATTGAAAGTAATATTGATTTAGTTCGCCAAGCCATTCACGAAGAATTGGCCTTGTTACCTGAAACCACGGAACTGCAAGGTATGAAGAAAACCTTGTTGGCTTTGTCTATGGATGCGGATGAAATTATCGATCTGCATTGTTCTGGCGAAGCTAGTATGCACGCCTACGTGGCGCAAGAATTTGAAGGCCACTTTAAGCCATTATTGGCGCTATTGGGCGCGAAAGTTGGCTTGTCTGAATTAGAAACTGGCGCTGCTTCGTTTGATGAAACCAATGTCAGCGTGTGGCGTGATTTAAAAGCCCATTATGCCCATTTGATTCCTTGGGGAAGCCGCTCTTTAACGGTAGAATTACGCGGCGAAAATGACATCTCCAATGAGTTTGCCGAGCAAGATGCACAAGCTTTATTTGATTATCTTGTGCTGCGAGAAGTGATTGCTGGTAAGTCACCAGCGATTGATGACAGCGACGTTGAATATTATCCACTGGATGCCATGGATTTAGTAAAAGCGCCGTGTGCTGGCATTGTTTGTTACCACAAAGCCATTGGTGAAGAAGTGGAAGCGGGCGAGGTGATTGGCGAAGTGGTAAACCTGATGGACGATGATGTGGAAACCTCTAGTTATCCTCTGGTGGCGCGAACCAATGGCGTATTTTTCGCCCGCGTACAGCGTCGTTTGGTGGTATGTGGTGAATCCATTGCCAAGATAGCTGGCAGAGAGCATCTCGCATTTCGTGAGATCGGCAAGCTGTTTGAAGACTAGAAAAATTGGCGATTTAAAAGTCGATAATTAGTAATTGAAGATCCAATCGTATAAATACTAGGCAAAATTATTTTGACACAAGTACAGCCCAATACTGAGATGACCACCTCGTTAACCGATGAGCAAACGCTTGTTGTACATCACGATCTCACGTCGCCTGCGAAAGTTATCGCCGTGGCGGGTGCAGGTAAAACCACCACCTTAATTTCTCGCATCGAGCATTTATTGGTTCAGGGTGTGGACCCGTCTCACATTGGCGTATTTATGTTCAACAAAAGCGCGCAGGAAGAATTTTCCGAGCGTTTGAGCAAGCGACTCATGAGTGCTGGGCATTTCCGTTCTCCCAGTGTGATGACTTTTCATGCCTTTGGGATGAAGTTTTGTCGCCGTTTAGAGCAGCAAGGTTGGTTGTCTGCCGCTAAGTTAATTACCGATGATTTTAGCTTGGTGAAGATGTTACGCGAGGCTTTACAGCGTCTGGTTCGTAATGGTGAGAAAATCGCTATTTTGGATGAGAAAGATTGGCTGGAAGACGTGCTGTTATTTGTCGATCAGGTCAAAGCGTCTGACCAACCAGCACAGATCGTTTTTGAAGCCTTGGGTTGGTCTAACGAACGCAAATTTTTCCCCGCGTTATACGATGAATTAGAAAAGCTTCGCAAACGCAATAACATTCGTTTTTTTGCCGATTTACTCAGCGATCCTTATGAATTAATCAGTGAATTAGACGAAGCTGAACGCGTGAGAGTGCGTGGCTTAGTGCCTGATTTCCGTTATTTGTTAATTGACGAATTTCAAGATATCAACCCTTGCCAATACGAGCTGCTAAAGCTGCTTTATCCTGCGCCTTGCCAATGGATGATTGTGGGTGATGTACAGCAATGTATTTACGAATGGCGCGGTGCCAGTCCAGAGATCATGGCGACGCAATTTGACCAAGATTTTGCTGGTGTAGTCACGTATCCGTTGAGCACCAGTTTTCGTTTTGGTCATGCGGTCGGTTTAATGGCGTCGAGCGTGATCAGTGAAAACGATCCTGATGCCTTGGTGATTGGTGCTGGCGAACGCACCAGAGTGTCTTTTGCTCGCGCACCGAAGACGGGCAAAGCCTTGTTGGGTGAGTTGAAATCTTGGGTAGAAGAAGGCCGTGCATTAAGCGATACCGCAGTGTTGGTGCGTTTGTACAGCGACATGGTGCCAGTGCAGCTAGCCTTGATGCACAAAGGTGTGCCGTATCAATTGCACGGTGATTCGCCGCTATTAGAAAATCGTCAGATTCGCATGCTGATGGCGTATTTGGCGGTGATTGCTGGTGGTTTGGAAACTAGCAGTACGTTTTTCCATCCCGACGATATCGAATACTTGCTGATGATTCCGAGCCTTGGTGCTTCGATGGCTCAGCGTAAAACCTTAATCCAGCAAGCCAAACAATCGCCGCATTTGTTGCCCCAGATTATTGAGTCCGTTGCTGATGCGACGGATGGCTGGCGCGCGAAAAAGCTTTACGAACGTGCTGATTGGTTGCGCAGCTTAAGTATTTATCGCACCGATCCGGCGCAAGGCTTGGCGCATACTTTGGAGAAGTTAGGTATTTATCGCTACTTCGAAAGCACCAGCAGTAAAGATATTCAGACCCAAGAAAAAATCGCTACTTGTGATGCCTTTATGGCCTATGTGCGAGGTGTTGGCGGTGATGCTAAATCGATTTTAGACCAACTCGCCACCTTGAATGAAAAACAAACTGACGATGTTCACGGCGTGCATCTGATGACGATTCACAAGTCGAAAGGCTTAGAGTTCGATCAGGTGTTATTGTCTGGCTTACAAGAAGGGCGCTTTCCTTATTATGATGAGGATCTAAGCGCCATTGATAAGCAAGCTGCCAGTGATTTGGCATCCGAACGCCGTTTGTTTTATGTGGCGATTACCCGCGCGAAACAGAAACTCGTGCTATTGGAAACGCCGAGTGCAGACGAGCATAAACGCATGAAGCAGGGTGATATTCCCCGCGCAGCACTGAAAAGCTTGTCTTTGTCGCGTTTTGTCTTTGAAGCGCAGCCTTATGCAGTGAGTCGTATTTGCGAAGCCTGGTATGTCGAAAATGTTGGCACGCCAATTGATACGGAAAAAGGTTCGGTCTTTCAGCGTTATTTGAACGCGGTCGATCCTTCTCCGTCGCTGACCTTTCGTCATCGGGTTGAAGGTAAAAGTCTCTTACAGCCCGGCGACAAAGTACGCCACGATCAGTTCGGTCAGGGTGTTGTCGTGCGACAAGAACGAGACGAAAAACAAATGATTTTTGTGGATTTTGGCGAAGTGGGTCTAAAACGCTTTAATCCTAAGCACACACAACTTATTAAACTGTCTTCCAGAGCCTAAGGAACGCGTAATGTCCATTCCATTGATTGATTTATCTAAACTGACTCACGAGAGCGAGTCAGTCCGCCAAACTGAAATAAACGCCCTAGACAAGGCGTGCCGAGAGATTGGATTTTTCTACCTAACTAATACAGGTATTCCGAAAGAATTGATGGCCGCGTTGATGCGTGAAGCTAAACGATTCTTTAATCAGCCGCAAGACGTGAAAAATGCGATTGATATCAAAGACAGTATCAATCACCGCGGTTATGGCAATATTGGTGAAGAGCAGCTGGATGAAATTGGTCACGCGGATTGGAAAGAAACCTTTGATATGGCGTTGGATTTTCCAAAGGATCATCCTTTGGTCGCGAAATACCCAACCATGTACGGGCCAAACCAAAATCCAAGTGATCCAGCAACCGTAGAAGTACTGCAAGAATACTATGTACAAGCCTTTCAGGTAGCACAAAAATTGCTGACGGCTATGGCGCAAGCACTGTCTTTGGACAATGATTTCTTTGTACGTTGCTTTAAAGATCACGTTACCGTGTTACGTATGATTCACTATCCGCCGCGTCCAGCTAACGACCATGACAACGGCGCGGGTGCGCACACGGATTACGGCTGTGTCACCTTGTTGTTGCAAGATCAGATTGGTGGTTTGCAAGTGAAAAATCGCAAAGGCGAATGGGTCGATGCAACGCCAATCGATGACGCGTTAGTGGTAAATATTGGTGACTTGATGCAGCGTTGGACCAACGACGAATATGTTTCTACTGCACACCGTGTGCGTGCTTCGTTGCCAGACGTACATCGCTATTCTTTCCCATTCTTTGTGGAGCCAGATTACGAAACCAATGTTGAGTGCGTGCCGAGTTGTGCTACAGCTGACAAACCTGCGAAATACGACGCTATTTTGAGCGGCGACTGGATTCAGTCACGCTTTGATGCGACTTATGCGTATCGAGAAAAAGAGAGCGCATAAGTAATATCGCAATAAAAAACCTCATCTTGATCCAAGGTGAGGTTTTTTATTGCTAAGTAAAAAGCTTTATCGCTAAGTAAAAATCTATCTAGGTCGATTTACTGAGCGAGGTAACCACCGTCTACAGGATAATACGATGCAGTAACAAAAGACGCCGCATCACTGGCTAACCAAGCCACAAGGTGAGCGACTTCTTCTGGTTTGCCAAGGCGCTTAAGTGCGTGTTTTTGAGCAAGCATATCTAGTGTCTCGGCATCTAAATGTTCATCGACCAAAGGCGTATGAATAAAGCCAGGGCCTACGGCATTTACACGAATGTTGTCCTCTGCATGCTCGACTGCAGCGGCTTTGGACATACCAACAACGCCATGTTTTGCGCTGACGTAAGCGGGTGAGCTCGGGAATGCAACTTGGCCAAGGATGGATGCCATGTTGATAATGCTACCAGAACCATTTTTACGCATGGCAGCAATGGCTTCGCGTTGGCAATAAAAAACACCGTTGAAGTTAACATCAATCACTTTTAACCAATCTTCTGTGGTGTAATCGCCAGATTTGCAAGCGGGGCCGCCAATGCCTGCGTTGTTGACCGCTATATCTAGACTACCAAGTTGCTTCACGGTTTCATCCATAGCAGCTTTGACCGATTCAGGATCACTTACATCGACTTTAATGGTGATGCATTTCACATTGTATTTACTGATAGATTGTCTAGCTTTTTCTAATGCTTCTTCATGAAGATCCCAAATGGCGACATCGGCACCTGAATAGGCCAGTAGCTCTACACAGGCTAAACCAATCCCTGATGCGCCGCCTGTTACCATGGCTTTTTTGTTGTCTAATTGGTAGTTGATCATGTTAGCTCCTTTTAATTGAATCAATGCAATTGAATAACTCACCCCTGAAGGGTAACAGTCAAACGATTAAGTTGCATGATGTAGGTCAAAGGAAGTGGGAAGATAAAGTAGCAATAATATAAAAGATAAATTATTTATTAAAAGTGACCGCTAGGCGGTCATTTTTAATAATTCAGACAAAGGTTGGATTTGGTAATTTTGACCTTTGATTCTGGCAATGTGTCCTGCTGGAACTTGAGTCCAGCTGTCGCTGCAATGGTCGAGAGGTTCTGAGCCAATCACAATGTGCTTGGCGAATTGCTTGCAGTATAGGCTTGGCGCCAGTTCATCACTGGAAAAGCGAATCGCGGTTATTTCTTCTCCGTCTGAAAAAACCGCCGTGAAGCGCAATGGATCTTTGATGTTCTTCTGTTTCATCATGTCGAGAATTTGCGATAAAGTTATCTCAATCGCATATTCTGGATTCGTTTCTAAACCATTGGCGATCATCAATAGGAAAATAACTTCTGAATCAGTTGCGCCATGACGGTGGCTATAAAGATGCTCTGGAATCAAGCGATCCAACTGCCAGCGTAAAGACTCATAACCGCCAATTTGTCCGTTGTGCATGAATAACCAATTCTTGTAACTGAATGGGTGGCAGTTCGAACGGTTGGTTTCTGTGCCCGTAGAGGAGCGAACATGGGCGAAGAATAGCCCACTTTTAATGTGTCTCGCTAAACTCTTTAAATTGCTGTCACTCCAAGCTGGCAAGACTTCATGATAAAGTCCAGGTTCTTCGCGTTCATCGTACCAGCCAAGACCAAAACCATCGGCATTCACGGTGACTTCGGATTTTCTGGCGCTTAAGCTTTGATGAATTAAAGAATGCTCTTGTTTAAAAAGCAATGACTCAAGGTAAACAGGATCGCCTTGGTACGCCATCCAACGACACATGATTTTCTCCTAGGAATGAAAATAAAGAGAAGTAACTTCGTTACTTCCCTAGAGATCTTAATTTGCTGTAGCTCTATACTTTGAAGTAGCTGATTTTTGCCGACAATTGTGTGGCTAATGAAGCCAGCTGTCCAGCTGAGTTACTAATAGAATGTATAGATTTAGTGGTGCGTGATGCAATCTCCGTAATATTTTCGACATTGCGGCTTACTTCGGCCGTTACTGATGCTTGCTCTTCTGCTGTCGCTGAAATTCTATCGTTCATGTCACGAATTTTAGATACGGATTGATTAATATGTCGAAGCGAATCTTCCTCGTGTTTAACTTGATTTACGGCATCAGTGGAGCGCTGATGGCTCGATGTCATGGCTTTTACTGCAGAGCTTGTACCACTTTGTAATAGAGCGATCATTTTCTCAATTTCTTGTGTGGCATTTTGCGTGTTCTGTGCAAGATGGCGCACTTCATCAGCTACCACAGCAAAGCCTCGACCTTGCTCACCAGCTCGCGCAGCTTCAATCGCAGCGTTGAGAGCGAGTAGGTTGGTTTGTTCTGCAATACCTAGAATGACGTTAAGGATATTACTGATTTCTTTAGTATTGGATTGTAATTCATTAATAGTATGTGCAGAACTGGCTATTTCAGTCGCTAATTCTTGAATGCTATCAATTGTTCTAGTGACAATTGCGGTGCCTTCATTGGCTGCTGTTTCGGCATCATGCGCTGCTTGGCTTGCGTCTGTTGTGGATTCAGAAACATGCACTGCCGTGGCTTGAATTTCTTGTATCGCTTGAGATATGAAGTTGGTTTCTTGTTGTTGGCGATCGACCATTTCAGAGGATTCGTCGGTAATACGGTTAAGGTCATTAGCAGCATTGGTCAACATGGAGCTGGACTCAGCCACATCATGCAAAATGCTACTAAGCTGAATGACTAGTTTGTCCATTGCTGTTTCCAGCATGCCGATTTCGTCTTTGCGTGTGCTGGCAATTTTAGATTGAACCAAATCACCTGAGGCAATTTCTTCTGCGCGTCGAACAGCTTTAATAAGCGGTCTACAAATGCCGTTAACAATGATGATACTGACAGTGATACCAATCACAATAAGTACTGCGGCAAATAAACCACTAGCATAAATGGTTTGATCAAGTTTGCTGTTTTGGTTGTCTGCAACGGCACTACTGTATTCATTAATGGAGGTTATAATTTCCTCCATTTGCTTGTTCACCGTAATCAAGCTTTCGTCAGCAGCACGTCGAGATTTATTCGCTTTCATGGTATTTAGCTTGACCCACCAGCTGTAAGTTTCTGTGCTGGCTTCTAAGAAGATAGCTTGTTGCTCTTCTAGTGCTTTAATCTGTTCTAGTAAGCCGTCTAATCCATCGTGTACTGGCATGGTTGCAAGAATGCTTTTTACATTTTCGATACTGGTTACCAACTCACCAGTGTAAGTTTTGAATTTTTCGGCTGATTCTGCAATTTGCTCAGTGCCATACCCACCAATTGTTTTAGCAATAGATACTTGGAAGTAACCGCGTTCAAATTCAACAGATTGTTGTAGTAAAAGCTGACGACTTTTTTCTAAGTTCTTAACTAGTTGGAGGCTTTGTGAGGATAGGCTTTGTAATTCTGAAGACACGGATTTACTGGTAAGTGCAGAACTAACGCTCATACCAACAATAACCAGCGAAAAGAGTGCAATAAGTGAGAGTATTTTAGTGCGTACGGACAGATTTAACATAGTTAACCCAATGAATTAAGAGTGTTGGTCGATATCTCTTATCCAGCAATACTTATGCCAATCAAGTTTCATTCCCTCGCACGAAGAGAGTTGACTTGTTATCCTTCCTGAACTTGTACTTTATTTGATCTAAAGTTTGGCAAAATATTTGCTAGCTTCGAGAGTGAATAAAAAATTTGCTTTTTTACCGTTCGGATTCAATTGCATAATTCTTGTGGAATGTGCAAAAAAAACTGACAAGACCTAAGGTAACTCGAAAGGGAGAGAGAAGCATAGTGGTTTTTTGCCAAAATGCTCCATTTTTGTGCGTTTTTTGTAACTTACTTGGTTGTAGATGGTGCAGAGCTGATAACAACGTCGTTTCCGTCAACCGTAAAAAAGAAGCAGTCGCGTCGATTGGTATGGCAAGCAGGGCCTTGTTGATTCACTTTGACCAGAATCGCGTCGCCATCACAGTCGAATGACATAGATACCAATGTTTGGCGGTGACCAGAACTTTCGCCTTTACGCCAGTAGGTTTGGCGTGAGCGAGACCAATAACATACTTGACCTGTTTCTAGGGTTTCACGAATGGATTGCTCATTCATATACGCCAACATTAATACTTCACCAGTATCATGTTGCTGCGCGATGGCCGCGACCAAGCCATGCTCGTCTGTTTTTAAATTTGCTAATACTGTGTCTAGAGATAGCTTTTCGCCTTTGGCGAGATTTTCGTATTCTTTTAAGCTCATATTCTTGCCTTTATTTTTTCTGAGATTGCGCCCTTACCAATGCCTTCAAAGCCGTGCGCTTCAATATGCGTTCCTAGGTTTTCTTCCGCCAGTACCTCAGCGATATGCGCTGAAAGGGACTCAACCGTAGTGTCACAATCCAGCATGTAGACTTGATTGCTGTCGATTTTTAGTTCAAACAAACCTTGCTGGCTGGTGTAGCTAAAGCAGTGATAATTTACACCGTTTTCAGTCACTTGGCTTATCAAGTCTTCTTGGGTACCTAAATAGATGTCTTCCCAACGCTTTGCCCAATCGTATTCCATCGCAGCATTTCGTGCGCCATCGGTGTAAATCTCAACCGTAGAGCGATGACCATGAGCAATCCGTTGGCAATTCCCTGAGTGTTTTTTCAAACCATGGCTGTATTGATATTGTGCGCCAGTAATTTGCTCTGGTGAAAAACGCACGCTAACGGCTTCTAATTCCGCTGGCAGCAGATTAAGAATTTGCGACTCAACCCATTTAGCGACCGCTTCTGGTGTCACTTCTGTCATTGGCAATACGCAAATCGCTTGAGTCGGCGCGTCGCACTGAAATACACGTTTGTCGTCAGCTGTGGCTTTACTGTGATCAAAGTGAAAAGACACGCGATCATCAGCTAATGGAGTCATAGTTGATCCGCTGTGCTCAGCAGGAATCGCCAGCATGTGATCAATGTTGTCATCCAGCCATTTCTTGATTTGTTTTTTAACGATACTGAAATCACAAATCATGCTTTCATCGTTTAACTTGCCGGTCAGCACAATGTCTGTCTGCCAGCTTTCACCCAACAAACCACGCTTAGCATCAAAGTAGGAAAAATCCACGTGGGTCAGGTTTTTTACAAATAGCTTCAACTCGCTACTCCTATGATTCTTAATGGCGCGTATCTTACCGTAAATAGAAGCAGCGTTATAGCTTGATACTAAGAAGCAAAAAAGTAGAGGAGAAGTTGAAAAGGGCAGTGATAAGCGCCAATTTATAAGTATTTGAAAATACATAAGAAAGGCGGTTGATATTTCGATTTGGCTGCGTATAATTGCGCCCCAAGGTCAACAAGCCTCCTTTATGGTGTCTCTGCTGGTCCCCTCGCAACGATAAACCGTTAATCTGGTCAGGTCCGGAAGGAAGCAGCCACAGCGGTGGACTTGTGTGCCGAGGTGCGGCTGGTAGAGATGCCACCTTAATCTCCCCAAAATATTGATTGAACCATAAGCTGACAAATTGGAAGCATAAGCTGTCAAATTTGCACTATATGATGTCATAGTCTACTTTTAAGTTGTTATTTAGTTACAACTTAAAAGTATGGGTTATGTACAATCGCAACCTTCGCAAACCAAGCTCAAATAAAAACATCTACAAATTCGTTAGTAGAAAAAATCGTTCAACTATTATGTGTGAGAGCGGTTTAGAGTTTGACGCTTGTTTTCATCTTGAATTTTCTCCTTCTATTGCTTCATTTGAATCCCAGCCCACCGGCATAGAGTATCAAGCAGATAATAAAGTTTGCCGTTATACACCGGACTTCAAGATCGTGAAGGATACAGGTGAGGTTGAATACATTGAGATAAAACCTATGAATAAGAGTCATTAATAAATTTCATAAATAAGTAAAGTGCTGGGAGCTACTTGAAAAAATACCTTAATCCAAGCGCTCCCTAGTAAATTTTGAAACTTGCCAGGGTTTAGTTTTCACTTCAGAAGTTCAAGAGAAATATTACATGTAGGCAATGGGCTTTTGAAAATATGCTTGGTGCTTTTTGGGGGGAAAAATTTTCTATTTTTTGCGAAATCCTTAATTACTTTAGGTGTGACCAGCATTGATGAATGGGTACTGATCAACTCAACTTCACTGTAATCTAGCAAGATGCAAGGAATACGTTTTAGGTTTAGTCTTTGAGCTGCTGCTCTTCGGTGATGGCCGTCCATAATCGCAAAACTGTCTCTATCTATCGTTACTGGTACCCGCCATAGCTTTTCCATTTCTATTTTATTGGCCAGCCAGTCTACACGATAATCATAAACTTCCTCGTTAGGTAGTATTAGATTTAAATCAACAAAAGTAACAGGTTTTGCACCCAGCATGGTCGACGTTCGCTCGGAAATGTCTGATAAAAAACTCTTATCCAGCATTGTTAATGTGTCGTGGAAAATGTCTGAGAATTGTTTTGCGTGCAACATTGTTAATACTCCTTAGGAAATGTTAATTGATTATTTTGAATATAAATCCGTTCTGGGTGCGGATGGCTTAAAAAATCATGATGAGATATGTGCCAACCGTAGGCGCCAGCATGCTCAAATAGGACTAGATCACCAACCCTTACTTGCTCAACATGAACTTGTTTGCCTAATACATCTTTTGGAGTACATAACTCTCCACATAATGTGATGTTTTCTTGATTGAAACCTGGGCGAGAGCAGGGCCAGTTCCATTGCTCTTTCGGCACAATTTTGAAGGGGTGATTATGCTGCCAAGAAGAAGGTAGTCTAAAATGATGGCTGCCCCCCCTAAGAATGGCAAAGTTCTCGCCATGATTAGTTTTAAGATCAGTCACCTCGGCGACATAACAACCAATGGGGGCTGTAACGAATCGCCCACACTCCATCGCCAGCTTGAACTCGATGCCAGATTGCTCAAAAATCAGCGTTAGTCCATCGCAGTAGAGCTCCCAATCAAACTGAGAGCCATGAGGTTCATAATTAAATCCAATTCCACCACCGACATTAATAAGTTCTATTTCGAAGCCAAATGCTCGCTGCCACATTTGAGCGAGCTCAATGTAGTTTTGAATCAGGAGAAGATGGCTTTTAGCATCTAAGTTGTTGGATAGGGCATGGAAGTGAAAGCCGACACAGCTGATGTTCGAATAATTCCCTAGAGACTTAAGAATACTTTCGATCTGATGTTGGTCAACTCCGAACTGGGTCGGTTTGCCAGCCATCTGTAACGTCGCATTTGGCAAGCTGAAATAAGGGTTTATGCGAAGCAAAACCTTTACAGGTTTTCCAGCGTCTTTTGCCAGTGTATTTAAGCGGATGAGTTGAAGCTCACTTTCAATGTGATAGAGCTCCACGTTTGACTCTAGCGCTCCCTGTAACTCAACTGAAGTTTTTCCTGGTCCACCGAATGCAATCGGCTTATCAGGTGTTGCCTGTCTGACCTTATTTATCTCCCCTAAGGAAGCTACTTCAAAACCATAGACATAGGGCGCTAAGGTTCTAAGTACGGGCTTGTCAGAGTTGGCTTTGATCGCATAGTAGAAATTTACCTGTTCAGGCAATTCTCGCGTAATCCATTGAATTCGCTCTGATAAGTAGTCTAAATCGTAATAGTAAGCACATATCGGCTCATTCTGATCATCAATGTACTGTTTCAGGGGCGTTAGAGAAAATGGGGTTGTCATACTATCTCCTTATGGGCCAAAAGGTGAGCTTGATGCGCGCGTCGCATAATGCCTCTGTCATCACCAATGACGAATAGTGAAACCGATTGTTTACGCCAGCGTTGCATATCGTCGATATGACGGGGCAAAGCGCAAAAGGCTTTACCAGCAGAGTGAGCCGCTGCACAAATCTGCTCAAGAGCCTGTTGAACTTTAACGTGGCTTGTCTGCCACGATAAGCCCATGGATTGAGATAGATCGGCAGCCCCTTCGAGAATTACGTCTATACCATCGACCTTTGCAATGGACTCCACATTGCTAAGTCCTTCCAAGCTTTCGATCATGACGACAACTAGAGTGTTTTCCATAGCTTTGTGGATGGCATCATTTAAGCCATCCATGCCATAGCGGCTGGTCCGAGTAGAATTGAGTCCTCTATGTCCTAGTGGGGCATAGTGGCATAACCCAACGGCATTTCGAGCCTGATTAGTGTGGTCAACTCTGGCAAATACCATACCCGCCACCCCTGCATCTAATAAAGGTACGACTAAGTGGGAGGTGTTAGGTGGAACTCGTACCAGTACTTCTAGCTGGCTAGCTCGGGCAGCCAGTACCATTGTTTCAATCTGCTCGCAGCTGATGAGCGTATGCTCCAAGTCAATTATTACAAAGTCATATCCAGCGGCAGCCATCTGCTCAAGAGCAACTGCAGATGGAATGGAGCAAAACACACCGAAGCATTCTTCCCTATTTAGAATTCGAGATTTGAGTGATGTCTTGAGCATTTTAGCGCGCTCCACTCAATGGGTTAGCCACTGACATCACACGTAGCCTAATTTCCGGCAGAAAGCGGCGGCTCGCTAGCTGTTCAACATCAATTTGAGCTGCAAAGAAGTCAAACAGCTTGAAGCGGTCGGCAATATTAGGATTGTTAGACTGGTACTGCTCGATCACAGTTCGTGTCAGCTGCCAAAATTTCTCCTCATCGAAGCCGTAATGTAGATGAATGAACCAAGAAAGCTCAGCCAAGTTAACGAAGCATAGGGCGTCTTGGGTGAAATCCCGTAACTCACTAGCACTATTTGTTTCTAAAAACGAGTTGGGGTTTACTGCTGCATGCGCGGTTGGAGCATCAGTGAGCTCTGGCAGGGTAACGGAATTCCCCATAAGCTCCCGGCTATAGCGGACACCGTCATGGAAATCTTTTAGCGCAACCTTGATTGGCATGCCATCTTGGTGGATTAAAAGCATATTTTGAGCATGAGATTCTAGGGCTGTCCCGTACTGCCATAGTAAATGCATTACCGGTAAGTAGACTCGTTCAATGAGCTTTTGAATCCAGTTTTCTATTCCGTGCTGATTGATCCATGGATCGATTACGGGTCGTTTATCTAAATCAAGTTGCATGAGTATTGTCACAGGGCACGCTGATTGGTCCTCTTTTAGGTACGGATAGACACTTTCACGCCAGATGCATGCCAGTGCGCCATATTGAGCAGGGATTTGAAGAGAGGGGGAAACCGACAGGCCGGCGATTTCACGTAAGATAATAGGTTTGTGCGCTTCGGGTAGAACTACATCATCTTGTACCAACTGCCATAGCCAGTCGCTTATCGGAGCTGCATTTTGCACAGTATGTGGCGCGAGAACGCGTGATGTTGAAGTATTTATAAGACTCATCGCCAATTTAACTGATGGTGCCCATAGGTTACTTACATTGGATAAAGTTCGAATCGACTGTTGTGGTAAATAATCAGGCCCCTTTACATTAAGCTTAATCATTTGGGCTTTTACGATCTGGTCTTGGTAAAAAACGCGGATGACTTTTTCCCATTGCCATGGATGAACAGGAAGCAAGGCCACTTTATGGAATGTTTTACCCGCTTCGGCAATCTGTGTCTTAAATGACTTAATTTCTGAGCTGGAAAACTGCTGACGATAAATAGTTTCCCAATTGTATGACTCACTGGTTTTTGTCTGAATCAGTGATTGGTCAACTGCGATCCAGACAACCGGATACCCTGATGAAAGTTCAGGTCCAAAGCGTTCATTCTCTATTAAGTCAAAGCCGATCCGAGATTTAAAACTTGGATGATACAAATGGCCGTTATTGGCGCGTGCTTCTTGCTCAAAATAAGTCATCTCTCGTAAAGGGATAGCAGGAAGAGATTGCAATGCCTGAGCGTGCTTTACTAGGGTTTGAATAAGCTCTTGCTGAAATTGGGTCCAGTGTTCTGGCTCCACCTCAATTACTTGAGCAAGATCTAGCATAACTTGATTAAGAGAAGGGGCATTAGATTGATCTGATTCCTGTCTTCTCAGCGTTCCAGGTTGTAAGCGGATTCGACCAAAGCTGAAGCTAATACGAGCGTTACACTGGTAGCTTAATTCCTTAGTGACAGGAATATGTAGGCTATCGTTTACCTGTTGGTAGGAGAGGGCACGTTCAAATAGCAATGCCTCAAACAGCTGATCAATGACTCTTTGTTCTGCTTGCTGATACGGTACAGTCATCTCTGTTTTATTTAGTGGAGTAAGACCGCAGTAGTGATAGCGACAAAGTGGGTTCAAGATTCCAACCCATACAGGTTTTTCACCGCTCTTCTGGAAGGTACTGAGCATGTTGGCTTTCGCTGGCAACTCGCGTGTCTGCAGAAGTTGCTGCACATAGCTTTTCCCTTGTTCAGACTTATTGGCATCGAACAGGGTTTGTCCTGTTATGCGCCATAAGTCGTCTTCGGTTGTCGGACAAAACCTAGCAATCGCACCGATTAGATGAGCAAGATGATTTACTACCAGATAGTATTTAAAACGGAACCAAGCTTCGTCAGTAGAATACCAAACGGAGCTATCATGTTTGACTTCAGGACAACGCGTTCCTAACACAGAGTCTTTGACGACGCTGACACCTTCCATGTCACGTACTACCAGTTGGATGGGGATACCATTCTCAAATCTCATCAAACTATTTTGAAGATGAGCTTCAAGACTGATCCCCGTTTTAGCAAAGAGCTCCAGCGCAGGCAGGAGTGATACCTTGATATACTGCGCCCACCAATCGCAGATAAAGTCTTTTGTCACGGATGTATTTGCAACCTGAGCAGCCTGATTAATGTAATGCAGCAAAGGCAATTCACCTGTTTCAAGATTTTCTTCAACAAGACTGCCCAAAATCCGTGTTTTTGCCAGAGCGCTAGCTTCCAAGCCCGCTCGATAAACGATGCCAAATGATGCCTCTAACTCAGGAATCTTAAGTGTCTGAGCGGCCAATTCTGGTAATAAACGAAGGTTTTCCTGAGATTCATCAGGGCCGATTTTGTTGAGTAATCGACTGGCATCAATAGCCCTAATTATCTGCTCAGTTGGATTGTTGCGGATAAAGTTGGTGATTCGAACATCTAGGGACAGTTTTAGAAACAGTCCGGTTTCGGGCATCCATACAGTGCGTACGGATGACGTAGGCCAAACCACTTGGCCTATTGGTCCAAGTGAAATAATAGCTTGACCGTCAAGCTTCCTACGAATCTCGTCGTTATCCAACAGGAAGTTTGCCTGCCAAGGGTGGCAGGGCAGAAGTTCATATTGATTAGATTTCGTCCCCAATAGTTGCTCTGCTTCATATTGTGCCTTTGGATCAATTAACTTGGATACGTCATGACCACTGGCATATGTCTGAAGTAATTCTGGCGCTACGGCGAAGTAGTGTAGTTTGAATGACGCCCCTAATTCAGGGCTATAACGTCGAATATCGTCTTCGCTAAAACCGATGTTGGCTTTTGATGTGACATGAAATGGATGGCCTAGCAGCATACCTTGTTCAGAGGTGATGAAATCTTTGACGAGATGTAACGAATCTATTGGGCCACTTCGTTCATTCATGAAGAAACGGGATCGCTCTACGCTATTGCACATGTGTTCATAGAGTGTGGCTGCGGCCTCATGTTGTGCATCAAGTGGCTCCGCTTCAAAAGCCAACTGCTGACTAATCAATTTCAGCAACGGCTGTATCTCGGTTAAACGCTCTACATGGAATCCTTTTGCAGACTCTAGTACGAACTGCTCACCATACTGGTGGTAGCCAGTTAGGGATAAATGTATGATGCTGCCGTATAAGATGGTATCCGATGAAGTAAAAGGATAAGCAAAGCAAATCGAAGCTTCTGTAGGATCCAGCATGTCGAAAAGTGGATTGTTGGTATGTGGAATCTCAAGCTTACTTATCTCCACACCAGTCTCACGAAAATAGGTATTGAGATATTGTTCGTAAAGCTTGTTTAGCCAACGTGAGTTTTGGGTTGACGTCATAGTCTGATTGCCTTTTGGTTGGTGGTGTTTTTGTTAGGAATGAGAAAGAGTGCAGCCGCAGCAAAAAAAGCAGCACTGATGGCTATGGCCCCCGAAGCTTGAAAAAACGAATAGCCTCCCGCTGCGGCTAGTGGACCAATTAACTGCCCGAGAACCAGTGCGCTTTTAGCGGTGCCTATTGCTTGTCCTTGCTGACTTGAGCCTGCTTGTTTGCCAATGCTGTACATGACCGCGGGGATCAATGCGGCAAAAAAGAATCCTTGAATGATTCGTAGTAGTGCGATAAGCCATAGGCTATTTACCCAGAGCAGCGCCAGAACCGTTGCGCCACATCCCGCAGCTGCGGTGATAAAGCTTCCGACAGCATCACCTTGATCATTGCGTTTTCCCCAGTAGGCTCCGGCTACAAAAGTGGCTGCCCAAGCGATAGCGTGCAGAACTCCTGTCGCGGTTGCGGGGGGAGCTAAGGTTTGCTCAAGGTCATTGATATAAAGGGCAAAGCAGGTCACTAGTGCAAAGGCTCCGCCTTGGGCGAAGGCGCCAGCACCAAGCCAAGAGAGTGTTGGCCAATTTAAATACCATCCCTTAGCGAGAGCGGTGCCGCTTTGCTCTATGAGTGAAGAGGAGGAAGCCCCTTGAAGTAATAACGTTGCGGTAATTAGAGCGATACATGTCATACCCGCTGTTAAATTCAATAGGAGTTTCATTCCCCATTGGTCCATAAACAGCCCTCCAACAAGGGGACCGCTTAGGCAGGCTGCGGCAATTGCGCTCTGGAGTTTTGCTAATGTGACCCCTCTGGATATACCATCGACAGGAGAGGCTGACTCCACGATATGACTGGTGTATGCCGTTATTGCAACGGATACGCCACATAAACCAAGCAATATTCGGGAAAAAAGAAATAGCGCGATCGTTTCGGAAATAGACATCAGAACCAGTGAAAGACAGAAGCCTGAAAGTGCTATCGTTAAGAGGTTCTTGTATCCCCAGCGATCTGCTAGTCGTCCAATAAATGGCGCGGTTAGCATACTGCCTACTGCTGGGGCGGCTAACGCGATGCTTGCCCAAATTGCCAAGTTGCCTGCATGTGCCGTCAGCTTTTCCAAGTACAATGGCATGACGGGAATCAGAACCATCAAGCCAAACGTGGCTAGAAACTGACAGCACAGAAGAAGATGAAGAGCTCTGGCATTAGCTTTCATTGGAAAATGTACTTTCGGATAGTTCGGTTACTTCAACATAGTGTAATGGATTAAGGATCTCTCCCATTGCACTAGGCATTCCTGAAGTGGCCTGCTGTTGATGTAATAGTGGGGTAAGCAGTTGTTTGAATGGCCAAACCTTTGAGTCAAGTAAGGTTTCACAAAGGGTAGCGGCTAATTGCATATCACGTAGGCTATTCGCAAAGTCTTCAAGACAAATCCGGATCCAACGCCAAAAGTCAGCTTCATTGTGATCGCAGTGTCGAAGTGCTGCTAAAGCGATAGGATATAAGTTCACTTGTATACCGAGCGTTACGAAGTACCCTAAAAGCTGCTGATCGGACTCTAGTACTAGCGAGTTTGACGTCGACCAGTCGATCTTGTAGTCAGGTATAGGCAAGCCGCTTTTCTTGAGACGATCTGTGCAGATTCTAAGGGTGTCGTGGTCTCGGAGAATAAAGCCGCTTAGTTCGCCATCTTGATACTGTGCGATAACGTTTTGTCCATGGCATTCAGGCATTACCCCGTAGCTCCATAATGTCAGGAATGTATCAATAAATAGTGACGACAATTTTTTAACGGCTTGCCAGGGATCAGTCTGTTCGCCCAACAGTTTCTGAAATACAGAAATTTGTGAGAAGGCCAGCGACGATAAAGTGATTTGCTGGCTTGACTGGTCATTTGCCTGGGTGGGTAAATAGCGCAGTTGGCAGCCGAATAATCCTTTGTTTTTAATTAGATCTTGACCAGATACTTCATGGGTGTCTTTGACTACCCACCAACGATTTTCATCGCACAGGGTTAATACCTCTGCGAGATCGGGTTGCTGGACTAAAATCATTTCTAGCAACCGGCAGGCTTCATCACCATTGATCAAGTAGCGAGGTGGCATTGATCGGACAGCACCCAATGTTCGAGCATTAGTGGAGAGCTTTAAGTGGAGATTTCTGTCTTGTAAGCTGATGAGTGTGCGTAACGAAGATGTAGGCACACCAGCTAGAGACGTGAATGAAAGATTAATGCCTTCAACACCACTGTCATCAGATAAAAGCTCACGATGCTGGGTAGGTAACATCGGCAGAGTGATATAATTTGGAGCTAACTTCGCCATTTTGTTTTTAAGCTGGGCGAGTTCCTTGTCTTTAAGGAGAAGGTCAGCAGGCTGTGAAGCTTGCTTAGTTATTAGTTGACTAGGATGGAAAGCCCACCAATGTAGGTTGAATGAAGTTGAAACTAACGAAGCTAGTGCACCCTTTGCATGTGCAAAAGGATGGAATGGGCGATCCGCAGCTAAAGCTATCCTTTCGCTGGTAATCAAAGTGTCACGTCCCTGATCCTCAAGGGATTGCAGCAGTGTTGGTAGAGAGTCGATCAAATCGAAACTCTCATGCCACCATTGAATGACTTCAGCATGGTTCGACTTTGGCCACCATGATGCTTGAACCAAGTAAAGGATGACTTGCCTAAGGTCTATCAATTTACGGGAATGGTTAGCTTTATCGGACAGGTGAACTATGTTGTCCAGCACTCGATATGGCCTTAGTCCTTGCTGTCGATCACAGGTTAGTTCTAGTGAGATTGAATCGTTCAGTGCAATAGACATTAAGGGCTCAGAAAATCTTAGTTGACTATGAAAATCGTTGAAATTTTCCATATAGAGAGCATCAATCAGTTTTTGAAGTTGATCGGCGTAAAGCTGGTGCAACATAGTTATTTCTCCTAGAACAGCGCTAATTCAGTACCGGCATTCTTGCTCTCAGCAGCTTGGTAAAACCAGCGAGCGCAAACGATGTCGTCGATCGCCATCCCCATCGGGTTGAGGAGGATTATTTCATCGTCAGTTTCGCGGCCCCTGATGTTACCTAAGATGATTTCACCTAGCTCAGCATGTAGTTGTTCTCGGCTAAATAACCCATCTTCAACTAGCAGATTGATCACTTTTTTTTCTCGATTCGATTGGTCCCAATCGTCGACCACTACTTTGTCAGCTTTCAGAAAGACATCACGCTCAATATCCATGATCGAGATGTTGGAAACGAAACAACCTTTCTTAAGCCACTCGAATGGGATGTATGGTTTTTCTGAGACAGTACATGTCACCAATACATCGGCCTGCTCAATGGCAGACTGTGCCGATTCGTGGATTGAAAACTTGGTAGCTGGGAAGTCTGTAGCGAACTGGGAAATTAACTTGTCTGCAGCGGACATATTTACATCAAAAAGATGTATCGTTTTGATTTGAGAGAACTGCTCAAGAAGGGTTTTAACTTGCATCTGTCCAATAGGGCCACAGCCAATGATTGAGATATCAGCGAAGTTTTTCTTGGCGAGATATTTTGTTGCTACCCCAGTGATTGCCGCTGTACGCATGGAACTGATTAAGCTTGCTTCCATTACTGCTACTGGATAATTGGTTTGAGCATCATTCAGAATGATAAGAGCGCTGGCACGAGGAAGGTTGAATTTAGTAGGATTGTGTTGACGCGATCCGATCCATTTAATACCTGCAATAGGATTATCGCCACCTAGATAGCAAGGCATTGCAATAATGCGATCGGCAATATGATCAGCGCTTTGCCAACGTAGATAAGGCTTAAGCGGTTGAACGAAATTTCCATCCGCATGCAGTTTCAATCCTTCTTCGATCGCTTCAATAAAAGCATTACTATGATTGGCGCCTAGTTCTCGAAGGTCTGACTGACTAAGATAACGAAGTGTAGCTGCTTGAGTCATGATGAATCTCCTTATTATTCAATTGGGTCTTTTTGCTGGATGTTTTCTTGTTTATTGAAATGGCGTTCACGTACCATCTTGAACCATGAGTCGTCATATACGAGATCTAGATAGCGGTCTCCGCGATCGGGTAGTAGTGTTAAAACACATTTACCAGCTGGAATATTAGGAAGAATTTTTTCGATTGCAGAAATTACTGAACCGCTTGAGCCACCAGCAAAAATTCCTTCTTCAGCGATCAAACGACGGCAGCCTAATGCTGATTCAAAATCGTCGACATAAACCACTTGATCTACTTCATTTATTGAGAGAAGTTCAGGAACGCGGCTAGCGCCGATACCTGGAATTTCTCGAGGCTCAGACTTACCTCCAAATAAGACTGAACCAATAATATCGACCGCAATTACCTTCATATCAGGGAATGCTTCTTTAAGGCGTCGGGATACCCCCATTAGCGTCCCTGACGTGCTTGCTCCGATAACCAGATAATCAATTTTTTGATCGATTTGATTTAGAATTTCGCTGCCTTCCCCATAGTAATGACTGCGCCAGTTATCTGGGTTTGCGTATTGGTTGATCCAAACCGCTTTCCTGATTGATTTGAGGAGTTGTTTAACTGTATTAATTCGAGTCAATAGGTAGCCATCATTCTCATCTTTTTCAGAAACGATCACGATGTTTGCATCAAAAAGTTTTAGAATTTTGAGGTTGGTTGGCGAAATTTTAGGATCGACAACCGCAGTGAAGTTGAGGCCTTTCATCTTGCATATCATTGCAAGCGCTATAGCTAGGTTGCCTGATGAGCTTTCAATGATATGACTGTCATGTTTGATGGTGCCTGTTTGAACTCCTGCGTCTAGCATATACATTGCAGGTCGATCCTTGATGCTCCCACCAGGGTTCATTAGCTCCAATTTAGCTAAGACAGTCACATCACTATCTGAAAATACCTTTGAAAGTCGAACTAATGGAGTGTTTCCGATGCAGCTTGCCATATTTTCTTTGATCATTTTTTCTCACCTTATCCATGTTGTGATCATTGAATATTAATGAAGATGATAATGATTATCAATAGTTTTTAGTTGTAAGGTTATAAGTTTTATATGTTTGCCTAGGGCTAGAGAGGTTTGGCACTGACGCCTAGGTGCGAAGTTACAGCGACTTTAATGGGCTGTAACAACGCAGCAGCGGAAGGTTTGGAGGAAGTTATCTGAGTTAGACTGTTTCTAATTTTGTAACGGATCTTAGCATACCATGGCGGTTTGCTAAGGGAATTAACAGCGGACAGGAAGCCTGCGGGTGTGGCAGGATGTCACAGCTTAAATCAAATATATCTTCGATCAGCGCTGGTGTTACCGTTTCAGTTGGTGAGCCTTGCGCCATGATTTTCCCTTTTTTCATATAAATCAGGTGATCGGCAAACTCAAAGGCTTGGTTTAGGTCATGGAGAACCAGTACGAGCGTTTTCCCATGGTCTAGATTGAGCTGCCGAATGAGATTGAGTAGGTCATACTGATGGCTCAAATCTAGATAGCTCGTGGGTTCATCTAGCATGAGAATATCGGTTTCTTGGGCCAAAACCATGGCCAACCAAGCTCGTTGTCTCTGTCCTCCTGACAATGCCCCGATAGAACGCTTTGCTAGATCTTGAATCTTGGTTTGTTTAAGAGCTTCTGCCACGGCAGTTCGATCTTTGGTAGAAGGGGGGAGTAATGCTCGTCGGTGAGGATAGCGCCCCATCATAACTAATTCTTCAACCGTAAGCGTGTCCGGTGCTGTTGGGTGTTGAGGCAAAAAGGCAAGCCGTCTAGCCATTTGCCGAGCGGAAGTTGCATATTGTTGCCAGTCTCCTATCCAAACTTGCCCTCCCTGCAAGGGGTGTAAACCTGCTAAGGATTTCAGTAAGGTCGACTTCCCGCAGCCGTTAGCTCCCAATAAAACGGTAATGCACCCAGCAGGAATGGTAAACAGGGCTTCTTCTATCAGCGGAGTCCCGCGATATCCTACTTTTAAGTCTGTAGCTCGAATCGTATGATTATTCATGAAGTCATTATCCGCGAATACGTTGCTGCCAAAGCAGCAGTAGAATAAATACCGGTACGCCTAACATCGCCAGCATTAACCCTGCAGGTAACTGTACTGGAGCGAATAGGCTGCGCCCCAATAGGTCAGCTAGCATCGTTAAGAGCGCACCGTATATCAGAACCGGGAGGGCCAGCCTTTCTGGATGAGGAGGATGCAGTAATCGGGCGAGATGTGGAGCTAGTAAGCCGACGAAGCCAAGTGTGCCGGACGCAGCCACTGCCACAGCACCAAGAGCACAGGCCATCAACAAGCACAGGCCTTCTATCGCCCCTGTTCGCGCCCCAAGCATTCTAGAACTGAGTGGATCAAGTAGTAAAGGACCAAGCCTTTGACAGAGTAGCCAAGAGGCAGGAAGCAGAACTGACGACCAAACAAGTGTGCTAACCAAGGTGCTGTGATTGGTAGAAGCAAAGCTTCCTGAGAGCCAAGTCATAACCATCGCCAATTGTTGTGTTTCTGACAGAATCAATAGGCAACCGATGAGTGCACCTAATAAACTACTGAGGCCGACCCCCATCAGGATTAACGCAATAGGGGGGGTCCCACGACACAATCGCCATAGCACAATCACACTTGTTAGGCCGCCAGCGACTCCCAGCAGCGGCAGCCATTGAGGTGGCATTTCTGGCATGATGAGGATACCCAGTACGACCGCGAGCGCTGCGCCCTGATTCACGCCAATAATACTGGGATCTGCGAGCCGATTGCCGGAAAGTGTTTGCAGTAACAGGCCAGCCATACCTAATCCTGCTCCGACTAGAGCTGCCACAATCACTCTTGGTAGTCGTAATTCGGTGATAATCTGCATCATCAGTTGTCGCTGCTGTTGCTCCATAAAGAGCGGCAATGTATCGATGCTACCGTTTAGCATACAGAGTGCGAGTATTGGTAGTAATAAGCCTAGGCAGAATGTCGGTGTGAGTCGTATGCTCATTGGTTTCGATATCTCCTTTTTACTAACCACATAAACCAAGGCACTCCGAGTATCGCAAGTGCTACGCCTGGCGGGATTCGGTCATCACTGTCTAACAGAAATACGGCGAAATCCGCTAACGGTAGTAGCAAAGCGCCCAGAAGTGTACTTCCCAGAAGCTGATCAAGTATCCGTTCGCCAATCCAAAGGCGTGCAAGATGCGGCACGATTAGACCAATAAACAGAATAGGGCCACTAACGGCTACTGACGTCGCGGTTAATATCAGAATAATGGCGCTGACCATGATTAAGATCGTGCGTGGATTGGCACCTAGACCACGTGCGGTATCGTGACCGGATTCCAGTAGCTGTAATGATCGAGTTGAAAATACAGCAAGTATCAGTCCGGTTAATACAAGAGCCGCTAAAGGGCCAATCTGGCTTCTTTCAATCAAGGATAAAGAGCCTGCTAGCCAAAAACGGATGGCATCGAGTGCGTGTTGATCGAGTATGAGGGCAACGGTGGTCAAAGCGCCAAACAGTGTGCTGAGTAAAGCGCCAAACAATAATAGGTTTTCCGCTGCAATCGCTCCGGTTGTAATCCTTACCACGCCGAATACTAAGACCATTGCCAAGAATGCCCCACTTAATGCCGCTATAAAAGCATACAGAGGTAGGAATGGCAAAGGGGAAATGATTAGGCAGACTAACCCTAACGCTGCCCCCTGATTAAGGCCAAGTAACCCAGGGCTTGCTAGCGGATTGGCCGTCATTCGCTGTAGTAGACAGCCAGCACAGCCAAGTGCTGCGCCCACCAGCAACCCAGCGAATAGCCTAGGAAGGCGTAGCTCGGTCAGCACCAAATAATCCATATCGCTTATGCTCGTTGTATCACCACGCAGCAAACTTAATAGGGACATAGCGCTGTAACCGTGTTCCCCAGCGAGCAATATAGCGGGAGGTAACGTAAGAAGAGCGATCAGCAGGAAGAATAGGCTGCGCTCAGTTGATAGGATAGTCATGAATAATCTGCTCCAAATCATCTAGAATATGCTCAACAGCAAGAGGGCCTATGCCTAGCATCCAGTAGCTGTCATCTATCTTGTAGAGATGCCCTTCTAGTCGCGACCAGAAGGGCGTTCGCTGCCATCGACGCGCCAATGATCCCTGCTTAGGGGAATATTCACTTAGCAGCACTATATCACCGTCTAGTAAATCGATCTGTTCCGGCGAGCGTAGTCGTCGAGCGAAGCCGGGACCAGACTGCGAGCTAGGGCGCTGTAAGCCACAGCGCGCCATAACCGAACCGATGAACGAGTCGGGCAGGTAGAGCCTAATGTGGGTTTGTAGTGATCGTACGATCGATAATTCGGGACGCCCCTTTATTTCGTATTCCGCTAGTATTTGTTGGCAGTGGTGGTCGATTTTATTGAGTAACGCCTCGGCAGTATTTTCTCGGTTTAATGCTTTAGCAAAGAGGCGCACATTATCGGCCCATGTCGCCCCCACTTTATCGGTAAATACCGTAGGCGCGATGGATGATAGCAACGGGTAGAGTCTGCCATGGCGCAGCCGACTGCCAAGAATAAGGTCTGGCTTTAATGTCATGAGTCGTTCTAGATCTGGCTCTTGTACCACGCCTAGGGAAATAAGCTCGATGCCTTCTAGAGGTAGATAGTCTGGAAAATTGCCAACTTGATAAGGGGTGGTCGCAGCGATTGGCGTCACCCCCAGGGCCAGGGCAATATCGAGCTCTCCAGTGTCTAATACCACCACTCGCATGGGGTTTGGGCTAACGCAACTGCTTCCCAGTGAATGACTCACTGGGAAGCAGTTGCTAAGTACTGTGTCAGCCGAATACAGGCAAGTCGACAGCATTAGAGAGAGGGCTAAGATGATGGTTGTTCTTACCATTGGTATTGATAACTGGCTTTTACAGTAGTACCTGATGCAGAGACATGGCTTTGGTTGTTGCCATTGCGAAGCAACTGGCCATATACCGTGTAGTAATCTTCGTTGAACAGATTCTCAATACCTAAACTAAGCGTGTGTGCTGCCACTTGATAGCGAGCGCTGTAATCAACTGTCGTGTAAGCATCAACTTTATTGCTGCCAAAGCCAATTTTATCTTCAAAGGCGTCATCACGAGCACCGCTGTAGTTCACCTGCAGGCGATGGAACCATTGATTGTTCGGTGAGTACTCTGTGTAGGCGTGCACTTGGAGTGGCGCAATACGGTAGCCGTTCAGAGCTTTCCAACGACCAGCGCTTTCGTCATAACGCTTACCTTCCGTCCACGTTAACAAGCCTCCCAATTTCCAGTTGTCATCAAGTTGATGGTCCATTGTCAGCTCAAGTCCATAGATACGCTCTTCAGAGCGAGGCAGTGCCAGCGAAAGATTCTGAATCGTGGTCTGCCCTAAATCTGATGTGCTGTAGAATACGGCAATGCTAGTCTGCGTATCCCCCCAATCATTGCGCATCCCAATTTCGAAATTGTCCGTTTTAATGGGCTTTAACTCGGAGTTTGTGATGTCGAAACCATTAGCTGCATAACGGAGTTGCAGGCCTATGTCTGGGAGTTCAAAACCTTGGGAAAAATTTCCGTATAATTCTGTGGAGTCATTTATAAAGTAAATCAGGCCAGTGTTAAACAAGAAATCATCGTAACTAACATCACCACCATGAATAGTGTTGCCCTGACCAAGGGTCGTGAAATCATTAAATGAAGCTGAGACATACTCATAGCGAGCCCCTGTTTCCCAGCGTAAGTCATTTGTCAAATTGCTTTCAAACTGTGCGAACGCGCCGATATTGTCTTGTGTAATGGGCGGTACAAAGACTCGGTCCCCAGTGTCGATAAAGACCGTTCCGTTGCTATTATCATAAGCTGTGCCATCAAAAGTCGTCACAGGCATTTCTGATTTTTCCCGATTCATATCTAGACCCCAGCGCAAACGGCTCGCCTTAGTAAGGTCTGTATTAAATGTTAAACGGCTCCCCATACTTTCACTGTTTAGGTAGCTCTGGGCTAAGGAATTCCATGTACTGATAGTCCGTCCATCAAAAGGTGTGAAACGAGCGTGATAATCCCGGTAATAAACTTGAGCATCAAGGCTACCTAGCTGAGTCTTATCCATTTCCCATGCTAAATTTAATAAGGTGTTGCGGGTGCGGTTTTGCTTGTCTAGCTGTAAGCCTGGAATCGCCTGAGCTTTAACACTCCCTGCAGGTAGGGCTGCGACCGAAGGGGCGGAAGCATAATCTGAATCTTGCTCCGCGTCAAAGTGATTCGCTGACAGAGTAAAGGTGCCTTTTTTTGTAAACCAGCGTGCTTTACCGGCTAAACTCAAGCTATTCGTATCGGACATGTCACCTTGGCTAGGTTCAGGAGCGATGCGGTCTCCGTCAGCATCAAAGAAGGAGTTAGTGCTTTCCCATGCTAGGTTGAAGTTGTAGTCGAAATTTTCATCTCCATTGGCAACATACTGCTCTCCTCGATAACTGAGACCGTCACTATCTAGTTCGGAAAGGGCGCTTTTTAGTCCAATGGTGCTGGTGGCTTTATGCTCATTCTGGCGTGTTACTATGTTGACTACTCCGCCTGCCGCGCCGCTGCCATAAACAGCGCTACCGCCGCGTAAGACTTCGATTCGTTCGATATTAGCAACATCGATGTTCATCAAATCACGACTGACGTTTCGATTGGTATTTTGAGGAATGCCGTCGATCAGCACTAGAAGATTTCGACCACGAATGCTTTGATTATAGTTAGTTAAAGTCTTGCTAGCAGGCGCCATTCCAGGAACTGTTTTGGCAAGAATCTCGCCTAGGTTACTGGCGGTCTGATACTGATTCTCTATCTGCTGGCGGTCAATCACTGTAACAGAGTGGGCGAGTTCTTTGACTTCCATGCCCTGGCGAGTGGCAGTAACTTTTACTGCCTCCAGCTCTACAGAGGTACTGATATCTTGTGCAATTGAAGCGATCGAGAATGGGGTGGTGGTCGCCAAAAGAAGTAGGGATGTCAGATTTATATTCGGTTTCATGGGTGCTCAACTTCCATATAAAATATTAAAGTTAATTATGATAATCATTATCGTTTGATTTTTCAATAATTTTCCTAAATTTACACAGATTACTGAAAGAGAATTTGATATATAGATAGATTCCCATTTTTAATAGGTACAGGTTTGGCGGACACTAAATGTTATTATTTGTTCGGCCAAGGAGAAAGTTATAAGACATCTCGTTTACAAGAAAGCGCACATGTCGTTGCACGAGTGCCAAAAGATATTTAAGAGATTATTATGATATCTGGTGCTTCAATATCTCGTTTTTATTTACGTCGCCTTAGATAAGATAAAGCAAGAAGTAGAGCGCACATCATCGTGTAAAAATGGCAGATGTACTGCTATTCAAGGAGAAGCTTTCTAGTGCCAAGGGATCAAGAGAAGAGACTCTTAGTTTAATTGCTAACTTTGAGCAAGAGTCAGATTCGATGTAAGGGAACTATAAAGATCCGGAGATCACAGTCGAAGATTTGCTAATAAAGCTTGATCGTTCAGTGCCAAGTTTTACACATTTAGTAAGAGGGTCATGACTTAAGAGCTGTCTTGTGTTGTTTTTAAAGTAACGGCTTCAGGTGATTTTTTTGTGTTTCAGACGCCACCAATAAAACAGTTATAGAAACAATAAAACCGCCAGTTGGGCGGTTTTATTGTTTTAGCGCTTGGACTAAGTGATCAACCTTGGCTTACGAACTTCATGGAGATGGAGTTGACGCAGTGGCGGATGTTGTTTTCAGTGAGTCTTTCCCCTTCAAATACATGACCTAGATGGCCTTCGCAATTGGCGCAGACTATTTCTATACGACGGCCGTCGGCATCTGGTACGCGTTTTACAGCATTGGGGATTTCGTCGTCAAAACTTGGCCAGCCGCAGTGAGAAATGAATTTGTGTTCTGAGGTGTAAAGCGGCGCTTCGCATTGGCGACAAACATACAGGCCGCCTTCCATTGTGTCGGTGTATTCTCCAGTGAATGGGCGTTCGGTGCCTTTATCAAGGATTACACTAGCTTCTACAGGTGTAAGCTTGTTGTATGGTTTACTCATAAGACTTGTTCTCCTGTCACTATAATGGACGTTAATAGCATAAATTATGTCATGCCTTATCGCTGTAGACTAAGACAATAAATTGCACGGCGAGTTCGAGTTTTTGTGGGCGTTAGTTTTTAGTAGGGAGTGGGCATAAAAAAGCCCATCTTAAAGACGGGCAATTTTATGTACGGATACGCCATTATCAATGTATAGCGTCGATCTTTGGACTTGAGTTTAAGATTATTCCATTAAACCAAGACGCTTTTCTTCGGCTTCACGTAAGAAACGGAAAAGTTTTTTACGGTTTGTGGTGTTTCCTTCTTGTGACACTTCTTTCTGAGATTGGCGAATAAGCTGTCTAAGCAGTTGGATGTCTTCAATCTGTGGGTTTTCTTCTAAGTATTCAGACAGTACTTCTTTGCTGTTCTCGCCAATTAGCATGTCGCGTTTAATCTCAAGCTGATGAAATAGCTTGTTGTAAGCGGCAGAAGTGGAATCGAAAAGCGCTACACGGTGCGCTATGGCTTCGTGATCTTCTGTGCGCATTACCTTGCCGATGTATTGCAAGTGTCTTCTCATGGCTTCATGTTGCTTTATGCGGCCAGCTTCAACGAATGCTTCGCGTAGAGTGTCAGACATTTCCACTTTTTTAAGCTGATTTTTGCTTAGGCCTAGTAGTTTTTTTCCAAGATCTTGCAGGGCTTCCATTTCACGCTTGATCTGGGTTTTGCTCTTAGGGATTTCTTCGTCGTTGTTTTCAAATTGATCAAAATCTGTCATGGGAACCTATATTAGAAAAATAGTAGCGAGACCAAGGAAGGATAGAAATCCAACCACGTCGGTCACGGTAGTCAAAATTACGCTGCCGGCTAGGGCGGGGTCGATGCCAATTTTTTTTAGTAGAATTGGCAGAAGTGTACCAGTGGCCGCTGCAAAAAGCAGATTTATTATGATAGCGCCTGCAATGATATAGGCAATCTTGATGTTGTCAAACCAAAGTGCGGTAAGTGCGGCTATTACTGTTGCCCAAACAAGGCCATTTATGAGTCCAACAATGAGCTCTCTATTAAGTAGCCAGCGAGTATTGGTAGAGCCTATCTGATTTAGTGCGATACCGCGAATGACCAGTGTCAGTACTTGAGAGCCAGCTATACCGCCCATGCTAGCAACGATTGGCATGAGTATAGCTAATGCGACAACTTGGTCTAGTGTCTCTTGGAATAAGCCGATAACGTAAGACGCTGTAAAGGCGGTTATTAGGTTTATGCCAAGCCACACTGCGCGTCGCTTGGTGGTTTTCATGATGGGTGCGAAGGTATCTTCGTCATCATCAAGACCCGCCATGCTTAACATGGAGTGTTCGGCTTCGTCACGGATAACGTCTACAACGTCATCGATGGTGATGCGGCCAAGTAGTTTTTTAGTTTTGCTGTCAATAACGGGAGCGGATACTAGGTCCATTTTTTCAAAAAGCTGCGCGACTTCGCTGGCAGGCGTTTCTGCGTCAATGACGGTGAATTCTGTTTCCATGATATCGCGCACTGTAGCGCTAATATCTGATACCAGTAGTTTGGTAAGTGGAAGTATTCCTAAAAGGCGATCTGAACGGCTGACAACCAGTAAGTTGTCTGTCATGTCTGGTAGTGTTGAGTGTCTGCGTAAATAGCGAAACACTAGATCGACGGTAATGTTTGGACGTATGGTGATGGTGTCCGTATTCATCAAGCCGCCAGCAGAATCTTCCGAGTAGCTTAATAGTGCTTCAACTCTTGTTCTGTCTTGCGTGGACATTGACGCAAGAACTTCTTTTACGACCTTTTCTGGTAGGTGTTGCAGTAAGTCTGCAAGGTCATCGCTTTCAAAATGTTCGGATACGGCGATAAGTCGCTCTGTATCCATGTTTTTCATGAATTGTACGCCAATATCTTCGCTTAGATATTGAAGTACTTCGCCTTCATTCTTGGCTTCTATTAACTCCCAAAGAAGCTTACGCTCTTTGGGAGGAGAAGACTCTAATAGACGAGCAACATCCTGTGCGGGCAAAGCGCCGTTAAGTAAATAACGGATTTGCATGGTGGTACCGGATTCGAGCGATTCGGTGACCGTTTGGAGGTGATTTAGAGTGTTTTGCTCTGACATATAAGTCTTACTCGTCTTCACCAAAACGATTATTTATTAATTCTATTACCGCTTTTATTGCATCTAACTCGTCTTCACCATTGGTTTTGATGCGAATTTCTGTGCCTTTGCCGGCAGCAAGCATCATCATCGCCATGATGCTTTTTCCGTCAACATTTCGGCTATCTTTTTCTATGGTGATATCGCAAGAAAAGCGAGTGGTTGTTTCAACCAATTTGCCAGCAGCGCGAGCATGCAAGCCAAGTTTATTTATGATCGTGACGGACTCTTCCTGCATGCTTTTTTCCTATATTAGTGATTCAAATATATTGAATAGTTCTTCATTGGTCTGTGCTGTGCGCAATTTATCCAGTGCTTCTGGAGATTGGGCAAGTTCTGCTATTTGAGCTAGTGTTGCAAGGTGTTGGTCACACTCATGAGGTGGAACAATTAATGCAAATATTAAGTCTACCGCTCTTTTATCGATGGAATCGAAATCAATCGGAGTTTGCAATGACATAACGACAATAGCGGTATGGTTTGCAGATTCTAGGCGACAGTGTGGAATAGCTATGCCGTTGCCTATGCCTGTACTACCTAGCTTTTCACGACCTAGTAGTGCGTCATAGACAGCTTCGTTGTCACAATGCAGTCGATTGGAAGCAACTTCAGCAATGCTTTCAAGTACTCGTTTTTTACTAACAATATCTTGTTTTGCGAGAACGAGTTCCGCTTTTAATAATGATTTCAAGGACATGATAAAATGGTTTCCGTTTAGATCAGTCGTTTTCGTTCATTGGAAGGAGGGATGTTCATCGCCTCTCGATATTTGGCTACAGTGCGTCGAGCAACCTGTATGCCTTGGTCTGCTAAAATAGCAGCTAGCTTGTTATCGCTTAACGGTTTTTTCGCCGGTTCATCCGATACAAGCTTTTTAATCATAGCTCGTATTGCGGTAGAAGAACATTCTCCGCCAGAGGCGGTGTTTACATGGCTGGAGAAAAAGTATTTCAGCTCAAAGATGCCTTTTGGTGTGTGCATGTATTTCTGTGTTGTTACCCTAGAAATAGTTGACTCATGCATACCTACTTCTTCTGCGACATCATGAAGAACCATGGGTTTCATGGCTTCTTCCCCTAGTTCGAAGAAATCAATTTGTCGACTTACAATGCAGCTTGCCACTTTTAATAAAGTTTCGTTGCGGCTCTGTAGGCTCTTCATGAACCATTTTGCTTCTTGAAGAGATGTTTTTATGTAAGTCACATCTTCTGCTGTTGCTGCTGCAGTGCTAGCCATCGCTGAGTAAGTCTCATTGATTTTGATGGGCGGCAAAGCGTCATTATTTAGTTCCACTTGCCATACGTCATGGCGTTTTTTCACTGTGACATCAGGAATAACGTAGTCCGTGTCGTCAGCGTCAATAACTGAGCCTGGGCGTGGGTTGAGCTGTTGAATCAAATTGACGACTTCTTTTAGTGCTTCGTCTTTGAGCTTTGTCTTACGGCTCAACTGAGCAAAATCTCGATTACCTAATAATGGTAGGTAATGATCAATAAGATTGTATGTGCTCTTATACAGCGGGTGGCTTTGGAATGCTTCTAGTTGCACAAGAAGGCAGTCGCGTAGGTCAATTGAGCATACGCCTACAGGGTCAAAGCGCTGCAATCTATGCTGCACTGCAATGACTTCTTCAATATCTAGATCTTCTAATTCAGTGCCGAGAGATTCCCAGATGTCATCGGGAGAAATGCTTAAGTAGCCATCAGGTTGAACGCATTCAATGATGGCGTAAGCGATTTCAATGTCGCGATCTGACATGTGGGTTAAATTTAATTGCCATATAAGATGGTCTTGGATGCTTTCTGCTGGTGCGTTACGGCTTTCGAAGTCGCTATCGCCTTCGTAGCTGTTGTGATCGCTGACAGCTGCAGAACTTTGATAGGTATCATCCCAGTTACTATCTATGGATAGTTCTTCAGGGATGCTTTCTGTCCACTCAGATTCTACGCGTGGTTCTTCGCTATTATTGTCGACTGTTGTATCGGCAGCGCTTTTTGATTCTATGCTTGCAGGGATGTCGTGATGAATTTGTTCGTCGTCGTCGAGCTCAAGCAATGGGTTCGATTCAAGAAACTCATGAATTTCTTGTTTTAAATCCAACGTAGAAAGCTGCAGCAAGCGAATAGCCTGTTGCAGTTGTGGCGTCATAGTCAGCTGTTGACCAAGCTTTAATTGTAAAGACTGCTTCATAGAGCAACTCTTTCTTCTATTTGAATGAATTGGAACGAGTTATGCATACTACTCCCTTTCTACAGCAATGATAAGGGGTTACAGACGGAAGTCGTCGCCTAAATAGACCTTTTTTACTTGTTCATTGTTGATGACGGTACTGGCATCGCCAGATGCAATGATGTAACCATTGCCAACAATGTAAGCTTTATCACAGATGTCTAGTGTTTCTCTGACATTGTGATCGGTAATTAAGACACCGATTCCACTTTCTTGGAGATGTTTGATTATGTGTTTTATGTCACCAACTGAGATAGGGTCTACGCCAGCAAAGGGTTCATCAAGTAGGATGAATTTTGGGTTCATGGCAACCGCTCTCGCTATTTCAACCCGGCGCCTTTCTCCTCCTGATAGTGCCATTCCTAGGTTGGTGCGAATATGGGTGATATGAAACTCTTCTAAGAGTTCTTCTAGTCTTTCTTGTTGCTGTGCTTTTGTTAGCTTTTTGCGGGTTTCTAAAATGGCTAGGATATTATCTTCTACAGACATTTTCCTAAAAATAGATGCCTCTTGAGGGAGGTAGCCAATGCCTTTTTGAGCACGAGTATGCATGGCGTCATGAGTGATGTCTTGGCCATCAATAAATATGCCGCCAGCGTCGTTTGCTACCATGCCAACTATCATATAAAAACAGGTGGTCTTACCCGCGCCATTAGGGCCGAGTAGGCCAACGGCTTGGCCAGACTCAACGGAAATAGATACATCCTTTACGACTTGGCGTTTTTTGTAGCTCTTCGCAAGGTGTTTTGCTTCTAGTAGTGCCATCTATTTTTTATTCTCAGGTGCTTGTTTATCTTTTGGCGCTTGCGGTTGTAAGGTCATTGATACGCGCCCTGAATCTTTTTTCTCAGCACTGAATGTGCCGTCATCAATCATGTAGAGGATGTAGTCTGCGGTGATGGAGTTCTGCATTCTGCTTAGGTAACCATCACCAATAATTTCTAATTTTGATTCGCTGGTTAAATAATGTATTTCATTGCCTTTACTGATAACAATGTTGCCGCTCCAGTCTATCTGCTGACTGAATTTCGCAGGTTTTCCTGTGGCTTCTAGGCTGCTAAATTTTCGGGTCTTAGCGTCTGTTGTTACTTTAAGGTATTGGGCCTGAATTTCAATGGTACCTTGCTTAACAAATACATTGCCTTTGTATATTGCTTCGCCTGAATTTTGGTCGAATGATGCCTCATCAGCTTGTATTTCTAATGGCTTGGTTGTGTCTTCAGGTAGTGCGTATGCGTATTGGCCAATTAGGGCTGAAGTAAGCAACACGCTGACGTTAATGAATCGTTTCATATTTTCCTCGTACAGATCCTGTCATCACGACTTCTTCTGAGTTTATATATGTTGTAATTGTGCCAGCAGAAGTCTCTCCTTGAGTGGAGATAAGCGTTGCATTTCCATAGCTGGTTAGTGATTGATCTTTATCTAAATAATGTATGTTATCTGCACTTAGCTTTATATCTTCAGATTGAAGGTATTTTTTAGTCGCTCTGGCATTTTCGGTTAATAGAATATCATTACTTCCGTCTTCAATAACCCCTTTATCTGCTTTTGCGCTCCAATGACCTGATTTTGAGTAGCGCTCGACGTTCGGCATTTCTAAGAGTGTTGTGGATTTTGCTATGTAGTGCAGCGTTTGTTTAGCGTCAAGTGTTTCGATCAGAAGTCCGTCAGCATCAAACTCTTTAACTTTGACATTAGTTATAAAGTAGTCTGGAGAGCTGCTCAATGAGTCTGTTTGAACGAGGTTTTGTATAGGTGCTGCCCCATACCAACCTAAAGAGGCTACTACTATTAAAGTAGCCCCAATGATTAAAAGGCTTTTGGGTTTTGTTAGTGTTTTTAACGAAAGCATTACACCGAACCGTTTGAGCTAATAATAAATAAATAAACACCATAAGAAGCAATAAGCGGTAAGCCTACCCATCTAGGGATACTGTTGTTTTTCGTTTTCTTGAAAATGAAAATGGCAAGAGCGAGAGCAACTGTTAGGCCTAAAACCCAAGGGAAATCTCTGCTTATCACGCTTTGATCTACTAGTCCTGGAGCAATAAGGGCTGGTAGTGGTAATACGGTGGCCAAGTTGAAGATGTTTGATCCCAATATATTGCCAATTGCTATATCGTGATGGCCTTTTCTGACGCTGCTAATTGAAGCCGCTAGTTCAGGTAGGCTGGTTCCAACTGCAACGATAGTAAGGCCTATAACTAATTCGCTTACGCCTAAAGCGGTTGCTATGCCTATTGCACCCCAGACAAGTAATTTAGAACTTCCTATCAATACAGCTAATCCGATTAGTGCAATGATGAGGGATTTGCTGACAGAGGTTCCATCGTCTTCTGGTAAGCCTTCTTTTAAATCTTTTTCTAAATCTTTACTGCCTCTTAGCAATATTGTCAGGATAATAATAAAAGCAGCAATTAGAATCACGCCATCCCATACGCCAAGAGTCTGATCAAACAGTAAAAAACCTGCTAGCAGGGTGATAGCTAATACGAGAGGGACTTCTTTGGTGGACAGTCCGGAGGCGATTGGAATTGCTGAGAATAATAATGTGATGCCGAAGACAAGTGCGATGTTGGCAATGTTCGAGCCAAGCACATTGCCAACTGCTATTTCTGGTGCGTTATCAAGTGCCGCAATGGCCGAAACGACCATTTCTGGTGCGGATGTGCCGAACGCGACTAACGTAATCCCTATTATCATTGGATTTACATTCAGTTTCTCTGCTACAAGCGCAGAGTGTTCTATAAATTTGTCGGAACTCATTACGAGCAAAACTAACCCTACAATTAGGGCGATAGAAAACAACAGCATGGTATTGATATTACTCAAAGATACAGGGAGTACCATTTAATGAGGTTTGGCGTTGAAATTCAAGGCTTGATCTTATAAACAAAGTGGATTTGGCTGTGTCATGATTTTATTTGTTGGGGGGCGATGTTAGTATCGGGCCATATTTGATAGGGATTAAAAAGGTGTGTCAGTGGTAGATGCTTATATAAAGGTCCAAAATGTTAGTTTTTCAAGGGGAGAGCGTTCTATTTATGAGAACGTATCACTTACTATTCCAAGAGGTAAGATTACTGCGGTGATGGGTCCTAGTGGGACGGGGAAGACGACATTGCTACGTTTAATTGCGGCGCAGCTCGCACCAAACTCAGGCACTATTTTAGTAGACGGTCAAAATGTTCACGCTTTGTCCCGCTCTGAACTTTATAAGGTGCGCAAAAAAATGGGCATGCTTTTTCAAAGTGGTGCTTTGTTTAGTGATATGACTGTCGCTGAGAATATTGCTTTTCCAATGGAAGAACACACCAAGCTGGATGCAAAAACAATAGCGGGTATTGTCTCTGATAAGCTTTATAGCGTTGGTTTACGCGGTGCCGCTAATCTAATGCCGTCGGAATTATCTGGAGGGATGGCTAGACGTGTTGCGTTAGCCCGTGCTATCTCTTTGGATCCAGAGTTAGTAATGTACGATGAGCCTTTTACTGGGCAAGATCCTATTTCTAAAGGGGTTCTTGTTAAGTTGATACGCCAGCTTAATGATTCAGCAAATATGACGTCTGTTCTTGTATCTCATGATGTTGAAGAGTCTCTTTCTATTGCTGATCATGTGTGTATTTTAGCTGGTGGGCGAGTGATTGCTGAGGGTTCTGCCGACGAAATTCGTGCTTCTGATGACCCTGAGGTAAAGCAGTTTTTGAATGGTGAACCTGATGGTCCTGTTCCCTTCCATTATCCAGAAGAAAGTATTTCTAGTAGGGCTGCATTATGAAAAGCATTGAGTTGTTGGGGGCGTCGCTACTGGATTGGCTTGAAGCCGTTGGTCGAGCCGGAATATTTTTGGTACAAAGTATTTTTAGGTTGCCTGTTCGGTTTAAAGAGTCTGTAAATTTGCTAGTGAAGCAGCTTTACTCTGTTGGGGTGTTATCTCTCGTTATTATTATTGTTTCAGGTGCTTTTATTGGCATGGTGCTGTCGCTTCAGGGTTACAGTATTTTGGCTAAGTTTGGCTCAGAAGAAGCGGTTGGACAGCTGCTGGCGCTTTCTTTGTTGAGGGAGTTGTCTCCAGTGGTTACGGCGCTTTTGTTTGCTGGACGTGCTGGCTCATCTTTGACGGCTGAAATTGGTTTGATGAAAGCAACGGAGCAATTATCCAGTTTTGAAATGATGGGTGTTGATCCTCTAAGACGGGTGATTGCGCCTCGCTTTATTGCTGGTGTGATTTGCTTGCCTATCTTGAGTTTGATTTTTTCTGCGTCGGGTATTCTTGGCGGACATCTTGTTTCTGTTGAATGGTTAGGTGTTTATGATGGCGCTTTCTGGTCATCAATGCAGCAGTCTGTGTATTTTGATACTGATATTATGAATGGCCTTATTAAGGCGTTATGTTTCTCAGTTGTTGTTACATGGATCGCTGTTTATCAAGGTTATGAGTGTGTCCCCACTTCTGAAGGGATTGGTAAAGCAACCACTCGTACAGTGGTTTTAGGTTCATTGGCTATTTTGGCTTTAGATTTTGTATTAACCGCCGCTATGTTTGGGGATTTTTAGCATGAGAAGTAAGCGTTCAGAATTGTTGGTAGGGTGTTTTATTGTATTGGGCGTTGTTGCTCTTGTTTATTTGGCCGTTCAAGTGAGTGGGCTTGCCTTCTCTAGCAAGAAAGACACGTATCAGGTCGTTGCTAGGTTTGATGATATTGCAGGGCTCACAAATCGAGCTAAAGTCTCTATTGCTGGCGTGGCGGTTGGTAATGTTGAGTCAATTACGTTTGATAAGAAGTTGTATATGGCTTTGGTAACAATGAATATTGATTCGGACGTTAATAATATTCCTACCGATAGTTCTATTGCAGTGTTGACGAGTGGTTTGCTGGGTGAGAAGTATTTAGGTATTTCTATTGGGGCTGAGGATGAAATGCTTAAAAATGGCAGTGAAATTTTTGATACCCAATCCGCCCTGGTTTTAGAAACTTTGATCAGTCAGTTCTTGTTCAAAGGCGGCGATTCGGAGAAGTAATATATGTCTAAGATTTTATCTGGTGTTGTTTTTGTTTTTTCCTTGCTTGGGTCAAGTGTAACTTGGTCTGACGTTGATGGTGCAAGGGATACGGTTATTAAAGTGGTTGACGCTTTTCGAACAGATATCGTTGCTGATAAAGCGGTGTTGTCTAAAGATCCGGTTTTATTAGAGAAGCGAGTTGATAATATCTTGGCGAATGTGGTCGATTTTGATGATTTTTCCAAAAAAGTGATGGGAAAATATTATCGAAGAGCATCGCCTGAGCAGCGTATTCGCTTTGCCAGTGTTACTAAAGATACCTTGTTGAAAACATACGGCACTTCCTTGCTTGAGCTGGATGCAGATCGAATTAATGTTTTACCTCTAGGGCCTCAAGGTAGGGGGAAAGAAACCAAAGTTGACGTTGACTTCCAGATGGAATCTGGCGGCATGTTAAATATCAGCTTTTTCATGGAAGAGTCTAAAAAAGGTGTATGGATGTTGAGTAATGTTGTGATTAACAACATTAACTTTGGCTTAACCTTTCGTAAGCAGTTTGGTGTCATGATGGAGCAGAATAAGAATGACATTGAGTTGGCTATTTCTGCTTGGCGAGAGTCTCTAGCGAAGAAGTCTTAATTCAATAAATCTGGCTTTATTGTGAGCAATAAAATCCGAACCCATTAAATGGGTTCGGATTTTTTGTTTTTTGGGAGGGAGCATTGTCAGTCTTGATTAAAATCTTAGAAAACAAGTGGTTTTTTATTCAGAGTTAGGCTTAGAGGTGTTAAGTAGTTGGCTGTACTCATGTAGAATAGGGGAATCGAGCATATTTTATATATTGGAGCGACTGTGAACGCAGGTGAAGTTAAAGCACTTTTGGAATCCTCTATCCGCAACTGTGAAGTGGTTGCAGAGGGAGAAGGTTGTAATTTTCAAGTAGTTGTAGTGACAAGTGAGTTTGAGGGGCTGTCAACGGTTAAGAGGCAGCAGCTTGTGTATTCACATCTTCAAGAAGCTATTTCCAGTGGCGCCATTCACGCCGTTACAATGAAAACCTATACGCCAGAACAAATAAGCAAGCTATAAAAGCTATTATAAGAGATTAAAAATATGGATAAGCTTCTGATTACCGGTGGTACTCGGCTTAATGGTGTTGTTCGTGCTTCTGGTGCGAAAAATGCTGCGTTGCCAATTTTAGCGGCAACCTTGTTAACTAAAGAATTGATCACAATTAAAAACCTTCCTCATTTACACGATATTACCACCATGCTTGAGCTGCTTGGCTCTATGGGATGTGGCGTTGTTGTTGACGAAAAAATGAGTGTTCAGCTGGATGTTTCGACTCTTAATAATTGCGAAGCGCCTTATGATCTTGTTAAAACCATGCGCGCTTCTATTTTGGTTCTTGGTCCTTTAGTCAGTCATTTTGGTAAAGCGGTTGTATCACTTCCTGGTGGTTGTGCTATTGGTAGTCGACCAGTGGATTTGCATTTGCGTGGTTTAGAGGCCATGGGTGCAACAATCGCTGTAGAAGGCGGCGATATTATTGCAAGCGTTGATGGTCGTCTTAAAGGTGCTCGTATCTTTTTTGATAAAGTGACAGTAACGGGAACTGAAAACCTGTTGATGGCAGCGACTTTGGCTGATGGACAAACTATTTTAGAAAACGCGGCGCGTGAACCTGAAGTGGTTGATTTGGCTGAATGTCTAATTTCAATGGGCGCTAAAATTAAGGGACATGGTACAGATACCATTATTATTGATGGCGTAGAAGCTTTGCATGGTACCAGTTATCCAGTGATGCCAGACCGTATTGAAACAGGTACTTTCTTGGTTGCTGCTGCTATTACTGGTGGCAAAGTGCGTGTTATTGATACCAATGTTAAGTCGCTTGAGGCTGTTCTTTCTAAATTGGAAGAGGCTGGCGCGAAAGTGACTTGTGGTGATGATTGGATTGAAGTGGATATGGAAGGGCGTCGTCCAAATGCTGTAAACATCAGTACTGCGCCGTACCCTGCGTTTCCAACAGATATGCAAGCACAGTTTGTTGCCTTGAACTCAATTGCAAACGGCGTTGGTCGAGTTATCGAAAATATCTTTGAAAATCGTTTCATGCATGTAGATGAAATGCTTCGCATGGGAGCCGATATTGAAGTAAATGGTAACACTGCAATCGTTCGTGGTTGTGAGCGTTTGAAAGGCGCGCCAGTAATGGCGACGGATTTACGTGCTTCTGCAAGTTTGGTGCTTTCTGCTTTAGTAGCGGAGGGTGATACAAAGATTGATCGTATCTATCATATTGACCGTGGCTATGAGTGTATTGAAGAGAAATTCGGTTCATTGGGTGCGAAAATTTCACGGGTCTTAAATTAATATGAGTAAAACATTAACGATTGCGCTGTCGAAAGGGCGCATTCTTGGTGAAACTTTACCGCTTTTAGAAAAAGCGAATATTGTTCCAGTTGAAGATATTAGTAAAAGCCGAAAATTAATATTCGATACCAATCATGAGCATATCAAGCTAGTTATTTTGCGTGCGACTGATGTACCGACTTATGTTGATCATGGTGTGGCAGACTTTGGTGTTGCTGGTAAAGATGTGTTGATGGAAGCATCCACAAAAAATCTTTACGAGCTGCTGGATCTTAAGATAGCGAAATGCCGTTTGATGACGGCAGGCGTTGTTGGTCAGCCATTGCCTAATAGACGTTTGAAAGTTGCTTCGAAGTTTATCAAAACAGCGAAGGCGTATTTTGCTGAGCAAGGTATTCAGGCTGATGTCATTAAGCTATATGGTGCGATGGAATTGGCGCCTATTATGGGCTTGGCTGATCTTATTGTGGACATCGTTGATACAGGCAATACGCTAAAAGCAAATGGTCTTGAGGCTCGTGAGTTGATCGCGCCAATCAGTACACGTTTGGTGGTCAATAAAGCGGCTTATAAAACGAAGTATTCTGAAATCGAGCCTATCCTAGAAATGATAAGACGTGCGGTTGAAGATAACGAGGGCAAATAATTGAACCTGAATATTCGAGAATTCTCTTCTAGTTCTGCTGGTTTTCGCTCTGAACTAGAGTCTTTACTTGCGTGGGACTCAGTGTCTGATGCAGGCGTACAAAAGGCAGTGGTCGATATTGTTGAGCAAGTTCGTCTTAAGGGTGATGAGGCGGTTATTGAATTCACCAATCGTTTCGATCGTCGTCATGTTGTTTCTTCTGCTGAGCTTGAAATTTCACGTGAAGAGTTGGCTCTTGCAAAAGGTCGAGTCAGTGCTGAGTTAGTGGCTAGCTTGGAAGCGGCAGCAAAGCGCGTTCATGATTATCATGAACGTCAAAAGCAGCCATCTTGGCAGTATCAAGAAGATAACGGTACCGTGCTTGGTCAAAAAGTAACGCCTTTAGATCGTGTTGGTGTTTATGTGCCAGGTGGTAAAGCGGCTTATCCTTCTTCTGTATTGATGAATGTTATGCCTGCTAAAGTAGCTGGTGTTGGCGAAATTATCATGGTTGTTCCAACACCAGATGGTTTGGTTAATGACATCGTTTTGGCCGCGGCGTATATTGCTGGTGTGGATCGTGTATTCACTATTGGTGGTGCGCAGGCTGTTGCGGCTTTGGCGTATGGTACTGAAACTATTCCAAAAGTTGATAAGATTGTTGGCCCAGGTAATATCTATGTGGCCACAGCTAAGAAGATGGTGTTTGGTGTTGTCGGTATCGACATGATTGCCGGACCTTCTGAAATCCTTGTTGTGTGCGATGGTAAGACGGATCCTGATTGGATTGCCATGGACCTATTCTCTCAAGCGGAACATGATGAAGACGCCCAGTCTATCTTGATTTCTCCTGACTTAGCTTTTATCAAAGATGTAAAAGCTTCTATGGAGCGTTTGATTGAAACTCAAAGTCGCAAAGATATTATTAAAGCTTCTTTAGAAGGTCGTGGAGCCTTCATTCATGTTGAAAATATGGATGAAGCTATGGATATTGCGAACATAGTAGCTGCTGAGCACCTTGAGTTATCTATTGATGAACCTGAGAAATGGGCGGAAAAAATCCGTCATGCTGGTGCGATCTTTATGGGGCGTCATACGCCAGAAGCATTGGGTGATTATTGTGCAGGACCAAATCATGTTTTACCAACGTCTGGTACGGCAAGATTTTCATCACCTTTGGGTGTCTATGATTTCCAAAAGCGTAGTTCTTTGATTTATTGTTCGCCTGAAGGGGCGAGTGAGTTGGCAAAAATTGCTTCTCCTTTGGCTCGTGGAGAATCTTTAGAGGCGCATGCTATGTCGGCGGAATATCGTATTTTGAAGGATTCTTAATGGCGGGTAATTTATCGCATCCAGCTGCTCTTTATAAGCTGAGAAAGGTAACGCGTATTTCAGCGTTAGTTATCTTGTTTTTAGTGGTAGTTGGTTTTTTTATGCCGGCAGATTATCGGGTGGAGCGTAGTGTGATTATTAATGCTCCTCGTGATGTGGTTTACCAAGATATACTTCAAGGGGATCGTTTACCAGATTGGATGTTTGTTCAGGATGGTAAAGTGGCTTCATTTGAAGGTGTTTTGGGTAAAGGTGATTCTGTTGCCTTGTTTTATGATAAAACAACCGAGCAGGGTGTTTTATCGGTGACTGAATCATCTGAGGATGTCGTGCGTTTTGATGTGCGTCCTAAACCGAAGGTAAACTTAGTGCATAATCAAATAGACTTGCAGGAAAGCAAAGGCGGTACTTTGGTTAAGTGGACGATCGAAGGTAGCCTTAGTGCTGGCTTGTTGAGTCCATATCTTGCGATGTTTGCAAATGATATTGCGGGTAGTAATTTTGAGCGCAGCTTGCAGAAGTTGAAAGAGCAGGTTGAGTTTCAGCATTAGCGCATATCCTAATAAGTAATGCGTTGCATCGTGGGTTGTTTTTCTAGCATGATATTTGTCTGATAGGATTGCTGCCCGCGAATGCCAACCAGCGAAATGCGTGTTCCAGGTTTTAGTGATGCTATTAGGTGTCTTATCTGAAATGGGTCTTCGCTCGGCGTGTTGTTAATTTCAAGTATTATATCTCCAACTTCTATTCCGGCTTTTTCAGCAGGACTTTCTTTAGTTATATCGCTTACTAATAGTCCGTGATTTGATGGTAAGAGTAAGTTATCTGCCAGAGACTGGGTTATTTTTTGAGCGTCCATTCCTAAGTATCCTCTTACTACTTCCCCTTGTTTTATGATATCAGTCATAACATTGAGAGCGTCGTCAATCGGTGTGGCAAAGCCAATTCCTTGTGAGCCGCCAGTGCTTGAATAAATGGCAGAGCTAATGCCAATGAGTTCGCCTCGTAGATTGACTAACGCGCCGCCTGAATTGCCTGGGTTTATTGCTGCGTCCGTCTGTAGGAAATTTTCATAGGTGTTAAGGCCTATGCTGTTTCGGCCTTTGGCGCTAATAATGCCGGCTGTTACCGTCTGTCCAATTCCAAACGGGTTGCCTATTGCGAGGATCTTGTCTCCAACTGACACCTTGTCACTGTTGCCCATTTTAATGTTGGGAAGATTAGGTAAGTCTATTTTTAAAACCGCTAGGTCGGTGGATGGATCTGAGCCAATGAGTTTTGCTTCAACACGTCTATCATCATGAAGAGCAATGACAATACTTTGTGCATTTTGAATGACGTGATGGTTTGTTAGTATGAAGCCATCTTTCGTTGCTATGACGCCAGAGCCTAGGTTAACGCTGTGTTTTGCTTTGTTTGAATCGCTAAGGCCTTTTTGTTGTATGACTTGGGTGTAAATGTTAACAACAGAAGGTGTGGCGATTTTGACCGGCGTTGAATAGCTAGAGTCGGAGATTTTTTGTTTCTCCTGTATAAGTAGTACAGCTAGACCTATACAAGTGCCAGAGAGAATAGAGATAATGATGGGCGTCCAGTAGGTTTTTTGATTCATAAAGTATAAGGAGTTGTTTTGCTACGCAGTGAATTTGAGTTATTGCTTAATAAGACATTAAGTCCAAGTCGCTTCAAAGATTATGCGCCCAATGGGTTGCAGGTGGAAGGAAAAAAAGAGATTAACCGCGTGGTTACTGGTGTAACTGCTAGTCAGGCGTTAATTGATGCTGCTATTGACTATAAAGCAGACGCTATCTTCGTTCACCATGGTTATTTTTGGAAGAATGAAGATCCCAGAATTGTTGGTATGAAATATCGTAGAATTGCGTCTTTGATTAAAAATGATATCAATTTATATGGCTATCACTTGCCATTAGATGCACATCCTACGCTAGGTAATAATGCTGGCTTAGCTGATGCTATTGGGCTTTTAAATCGGTCTGGCTTGCAGGTAGGCGTGCCTATCGAAGAGTCTATCGGAGTTGTCGGTGAGTTAAGTGAGCCAGTTACATCTGATGTATTTCGACGAATAGTCGAATCTGCTGTTGGTCGAAATATACTATTTGAATGTGTTAATGATCGCCCAATTCATCGGGTGGCGTTGTGTACTGGTGGTGCGCAAGGTTATATAGAGCAGGCCGTAGCTGTTGGTGTGGATGTATTTATCACTGGTGAGGTTTCTGAGCAGACAATTCATATTGCGCGTGAAATGGATATTCATTTTATTGCGGCAGGGCATCATGCAACTGAACGTTTTGGGGCGCAGTCTATGGCTGCGTATTTATCTAGTGAGTGTGGTTTGGAAGCGGTCTTTATTGATGTAGATAATCCAGCTTAGTGAGATGTTAAGCAGGTGAAAAAAAACGGGCTTTTGAAAGCCCGTTTTTTGTTGGTATGTTTTCTTGTTAAAAAGTTCGTTTTGGTTCGAGGTCTATATTTCTATCATCAAGACCGAATGATTCGCTCAGCGTTCCAGGCTCTTTATCTTTTTTCAGAGCGTAGTCTCTTGGTGGTTCGAAAGATGCGGGTTCAATAGTATCGGTATTGTTTGAAGCGGATGTGCTTCTTTCAATTTTTATGTTGCTTAATTGAGTTGCATTATCTGCAAGAGTGTTTCTGAGGTCTGCTAAGCGTTTTTCTGCAGACATTAAGTGTTCATTACTGTCAGTGAAGAAGTTGTCGATAATAACTTGCTTGCTGTCTAGCTCTTGCTGTAGTGACTTCATCGTGATGATGTTTGAGCTTGAGTCAGCTTTTTTGCTGTTATTTTTTGCACTGTAGCTTTTAAGAGCAAGTGTAGCAACACAGCCAATAATGATGCCGGTAATAAAGATAATAATGTTGAATTCTTCTAAGTTCATGACTTTCTCCAAAAAACAGATAATCCATTATAGCGAAACCACCCCTACGATAACAGCTTGATAGGTGTTGTTTAAGATGCAATTTGTTAGAATAAGCATAATTTACTAATCGAACGAAAGAGCTGCGATGACACCCATTACACGTTACAAGCAAGATTTGACAAGAACAGACTTTAATTACGATCCAGCTCAAGAAGAAGCAGTGGAAGCTCTTCAGGATTTATTTGACCGTTTGGTTGCGAGCCAAGCAGATAAATCCTCCAGTGGCCTCTTGGGACGCTTTTTGAAAAAGAAAGCGCCGACTGTTGAGCAAGGGTTGTATTTTTGGGGTGGAGTAGGTCGAGGTAAGACCTATTTAATGGATACTTTTTTTGACTGTTTGCCAACAGAAAAGAAAATGCGTCTCCATTTTCATCGCTTTATGCAAATGGTTCACCAAGAGCTTCGTAAGTTGCATGATGTTAAAAATCCATTAGAGATTGTTGGTAAGGAAATTTCGTCTAAAGCGCAGGTGTTGTGTTTTGATGAGTTTTTTGTGACGGACATAACTGATGCTATGATTTTGGCTGGCTTACTTGAGGTGCTGTTTGAAAATGGCACGACTTTAGTGGCAACTTCGAACATAGAGCCAGATGGCTTGTATAAAAATGGTTTGCAGCGGGCGCGTTTTTTACCGGCTATCGACCTTGTGAAAAAATACACTAAAGTCATGAATGTTGATGGTGGTGTGGATTACCGATTGCGTACCTTGAAACAAGCTAAACTTTATCACTTTCCTTTAAGTGAGGAAGCGGATGAGGCTTTAAATGAGCGTTTCATGAGTTTAATTTCTGATGCCTCGCATGTTGTTGAGGGGGGGGCTGCAGAAATTGAAGGCCGAAGCATTCCTTTGTTGCGAAGCTGTGAAGGGCTTGCTTGGTTTGATATCAAAGCGTTGTGTGATGGGCCAAGAAGTCAGGTTGACTACATTGAATTAGCGCGTCTTTACACTACGGTAATTGTTTCTAATTTACCGCAAATGGATGCGTCACGAGATGATTTGGCGAGACGCTTTATTAACTTGGTAGATGAGTTCTATGATCGCCATGTTAAGATGATTTTTTCTGCAGAAGTTGCTATTCCAGATATTTATACGGGTACGCGATTGGCTTTCGAATACGACCGTACAGTGAGTCGATTATTAGAGATGCAATCAGAAGAATATTTGTCTTTAGAGCACCGTCCTTAAGTGTATTTCGACTTTCATATTTAATTGGGTTGGTATATACTTCGTTCGCCTTTTTAAAGGTAAGTGTACGTTGATCAAATATTTTGATATTTGGCCAACCAATAATAATAGGTATAGCGTGTCATTGAACACGCGTATTGAAAGGGTTTTTTGATGAAAACTTTTACAGCTAAACCTGCTGAAGTTCGCCGCGACTGGTTCGTGGTTGATGCTGAAGGCAAAACTCTAGGCCGCTTGGCTACTGAAATTGCTCGTCGTCTACGTGGCAAGCATAAAGCTGAATATACTCCACACGTTGATACTGGCGATTATATCGTTGTTGTTAACGCTGAGAAAATTCACGTTACAGGTAACAAAGCAGCTGCTAAACAATACTACCGCCATACTGGTTACCCAGGCGGCTTGCGTTCTATGAATTTCGAGAAGTTGATTGATCACGCTCCTGAGCGCGTTCTTGAAATCGCCGTAAAAGGTATGTTGCCAAAAGGTCCTTTGGGCCGTGCAATGCACAAGAAAATGAAAGTGTACGCTGGTACTGAGCATCCACATGCTGCTCAACAGCCTCAAGCCCTTAACATTTAATACGGAAGATCATTATGTCAGCTACTCAATACTACGGTACAGGTCGTCGTAAAACGTCTACCGCTCGTGTGTTCCTTAAAGCGGGTTCTGGTAACCTAGTTATCAATAACCGTACTCTTTCTCAGTACTTCGGTCGTGAAACAGCTCAAATGGTTGTTCGTCAACCTCTTGAACTTGTTGGCGCTACTGAAAAATTTGACGTTTATATCACTGTTAAAGGTGGTGGTATCTCTGGTCAAGCTGGTGCGATACGTCACGGTATCACACGCGCTTTGATGCAATATGATGAGACTCTACGTCGTACTCTACGTTCTGCAGGATTCGTTACGCGCGACTCTCGTGAAGTTGAACGTAAGAAAGTTGGTCTACGCAAAGCACGTCGTCGTCCTCAGTTCTCTAAGCGTTAATTTTCGCTTTGGAATTATTATCAAAACGCTTGGTGTTTTCGCCAAGCGTTTTTTTTGCTTGAAATAAAGTTGGCTATAGAATTCTTGCAACAAAATGGTTTTTCTAAGAAAAATTGTTTGAAAATAATGTTAGAATAGTCGGGCTTTGAAATTCATGGTTTCATAAGTGTATTTTAGTTTGCTACGTGTTGCTTGAAATCTAGGTTTGAGATATTTCTCTGTATAGACTCAAGTACTAAGTTAAAGCCTTGTTTTATAAGAGGTGCGCGAGTAAATATTCCATGAAAAATTTTCTGTGTTGACGATATCGTGTAATATTTTTGTTACTTCGTCACCATATTATAGTTTGTCCCCTCCTTTGAAGGGGATGTAGATGTTTTCAATATAGGGGTTAGACATGGGTGTTATTGCAAAGCGCTCCTCAATGACGTTCTTCTCTGATGGAGAAGATCATTACAGCCATAGAGTTCGTATTGTATTGGCTGAGAAAGCCGTCACAGTGGACATCATAGATGTAGACCCGTTTAACAAGCCAGACGAGTTGGCGGATGTTAATCCATACAATGAGCTACCAGCTTTAGTTGATCGTGATTTGGTTCTTTATGAGCCAAATGTCATGATGGAATACTTGGATGAGCGTTTTCCACATCCACCATTGCTGCCTGTATATCCTGTTGCTCGTGCTGAAAGTCGTTTGTTTATGTATCGTATTCAGCGTGATTGGGCAAAGCTAGTTGATTTGATTCTTACTAGTAAGGACAAAGAAGCTGTTGCTAAAGCACAAAAAGAATTGCGTGAAGGTTTGTTGAACGTTACTCCAATTTTTGAAGAAAAACCTTATTTCATGAGCGATGAGTTTACTATCGTGGATTGTTGTTTGGCTCCAATCTTGTGGCGTTTGCCTATACTTGGCGTAGAGATTCCTAAGGATCAAGCAAGAGCGCTGTACAAATATATGGATCTTGTCTTTGCTCGTGAGTCTTTCCAAGAAAGCCTTTCTGAAGCAGAACAAGAAATGCGTTTAGACTAAGCTGAGGCTTTATCTCGGTTTTGTTAAGTAGCAAAAGAGGAGCTTATAGCTCCTTTTTTTTACTAAATATTTATTAGGTAGGAGACAAAATGTTACCGAAAAGATCTTATTTATTAAATGCGGCTTATTCTTGGGTTGCTGATAATGATATGACGCCTTATCTGCTGGTAGATGCTCAGCAGAAAGATGTTGTGGTGCCTACCGAATTCGTTAAAGATGGTCAGATAGTGTTAAATATTGGTATGTCTGCTGTGCGTCATTTGATCATGGATAAAGACGCTGTCTCGTTTGAGGCGCGCTTTAGCGGTAAACCTATGCAGGTTTATGTGCCGATACGAGCGGCACTGGCTTTATATGCAAAAGAAAATGGCGATGGTTTTGTTTTTCCGGATGAAGAATTTTTTGATGAGCCGACTCCAACACCACCAGAACCTAAAAAAGGTTTTCAGTTGAAAGTTGTGAAATAAAGAATAGCGCAACATCTCGCTATACTTTTCTAACAGACAAAAAAAGAGCCGCTTTAAAGTGGCTCTTTTTTTGTCTCAAATATTTTTGATTGAATCTACTTAGTCTTCGTAGCCAAATAGTTGGCGCTCAAGTAGGTCAACCAATATGTGAATGACGCTAAGTTGGCATTCGTGCACTCTGGCTGTGCCAAGAAGATTGATTTTTATCTCTGTATCATCCTGAGAGGTGAGTGACGAGACATTTTTTGCTTCTGGGCTAGTTAGCGCGACTATACTCATTTTGCGTTCATGGGCCGCTTGAATGGCTTGTATTATTGGTGAGGTGTTGCCTCTGTTAGCAATGACAAACAGTATGTCGCCTTGATTGCCTAGTGCAGTGATTTGCTTTGAGAAAACATCGTGATAGCTATCGTTATGAGTAATTGCTAATAGAGCGGAGCCTTCGCCGCTTAGGTTGATTGCTGGCAGTCCAGGGCGCTCTCTGTCCATTCGGTCTAACATTAAAGTACTGAAGTACTGAGACAGGTGAGATCCTGTGCTGTTGCCGATACAAATAACTTTACCACCAGAAGCAATGCTTGAAAAAATCACTTTTGCAGCATGTTCAATATAAGGAGGTAAACTTTCCAGGGCTTGTTGTTGTGCTTCAAAACTCTGGGCAAATTGTGTGTAGATTGCTTCTTGAAAATCCATAGTGATTAAAATACTGCTTTAAGCCAGGTTAAATGTTGAGAGTCTATTTTTTCGTCAAATAGTATCGCATCGAAGCGACTTGCGTTATTTACTTTATTATTCTTTTGTAGCCATAAAGCCGCGCTGTTGCGTACTTTCTTAAGCTTTGATTGTCCAAGGCTTTCAGCGGCATTGCCGTGAGTGTTATTCGCACGAAAGCGCACCTCTACAAAAACATAGGTATTTTGATCTAAAAAAATTAAATCAATTTCTCCGATACGGCAGAAGAAGTTTCGTTCTACAAACCGAAGCCCTTGCTTTAGTAAAAAGGCTTCGGCTGCTTGCTCGGCTTTCTCACCGTTATTTTTCGGTGCCTTCCTTCTGTTTAAAAAACTGGTGACTGGTCGCATATACCAAATTTCCTTTTCGGTAAGTCATGATCTCAGGTCGTTTATGAAATATGCCATTCTCATCCATGGTGATAATGCCAGTATTTGCAGAAATTTTAGTGCTCGGAAGCAGGGTGAATAGCTGGTATTTGCTTGCTAGTAAATACGAGTCGGCACCTAGAGCTTGTAATCTGCGCAAAATATTTGAATTTTGATTTTTAGGCAAAGCATCTAACGAAGTGTTGTTTGGCGTAAGAGCTGGAGCTTCTGTAAAAAGTATGCGCTCAATATCTTCAGGTTTTGTTGATCTTTCTGGGGCGCTATCATTTAGAGTGCTGCTGGCTAACATTGGTATTTTGTCAGCGAAGTAGAAATCTAAAAGAGGTCTGATTTGTTTAGCGTCGTTGAGTTTGCCAATGTAATAGACGTAATCCAAATCTTCGCGAGATCTTGCGATGCTGTCTACGCTTGTGCCTATCCATTTTTCTACGGATCTTTTACGGGCATAACTCTCATTAATCAAAAGCAGTTTCTGAATCGCATCTTGTCTGCCTTTTGGTGTGTTGGCATAAGACTGATTAGAAGTGATGGTGACGTTTTCTTTCGCTGCTGCGGCACGAAATTCATCACTTTGTTTTAGTGCCCATGTATCCTGAGTGCTAAGGATCGCCGCTTTCGTTGCGCCTTCTTGCTTAGCGAAGGTGATCAGTTCGTGTATTTCATCTTCTGCGCTCAAGGAGAAGTGATAAAGATTTTTTGGGTGTTGATTTATGTCCAGCTGATTTAGTGCTATCACCGGGTAAGGTAGGTCTAAACGACTTACTTGAGCAACATTGTTTTTTTGCAATGGCCCAATGATGACATCGGGTTGTTGTGCATTTGCGGCGGCAAGTGCTTCACTAATGTTTGAATAGTCATCAATGTTAACAATGCTAACTTGTGGCCTTGCTTCTTTTTGGTTGTAAAAAGAGGCAAAAAAGCCATCTACAATGGCTTGAGATGCGCGTTCTAATTTACCGCTCATTGGTAACATCAAGACAATTTTTTTCGGTGCCATCTGTTCAACGGATGACATGATTTCGAAATCTTGCGGTGGCGAAAGTGCTGCGGGGTGACTTGGGTTTTCAATCTGCCAATTTTTGAATATCTTGAGTTGTTGCTCGATTGACAGTGATTGATCTCTTAATATGCTGCTGATGGTCAGCCAGCCATTAAGTAAGGGTTTTTGCAGCTGGTATAATTCATCAATTTCATTTTGCGTTAAATTTTGGATAGCCATCCATAATTTTGCTTGATTCTCTTCACCTTCATTTAGCGGAAGGTTATAAGTTAAATCCATTCGTAGATTTACGACTTCAAGCCAATTGCCAAAGTATTCAAGAATCGATGCTTTTGTTTCTTTCAATCGATTCTGATTGTCAGGGTGGCTTGCTGCAGGCAGTTTGTCGGCTTTTTCTAGGTAAGCTAAAGCGTCGGTGGAATTGTCTAAATTTGAAGAAGCTAAAGCAGCAAGTAAATAGGCTTCAAATTGAATCGACGATGTTGTAATTAACACCTTACTTTCTAATGCATCAATGGTTTGTTGATACTCGCCTTGTGCATAGAAGTTTTTTGCTGCGTTGTAGGCATCCGCTAGCTCCTTAGAAACATCCGAAGTTTTAATTGGATGGTAGATGCTAGGCGGCAAGGTTCTTTCTTGCGAGCTGCTACTGGCGTTTTGTACCCTGTTTTGAGACTGATCCATATTTAAATTCATGGAATTACAGGCGCTTAGCAGAAAAGAGCAAAGAGTTAATGATATGATGCGGTAATTAATTAGGCTCATAAGCTTATAAAATGACAAATAAAAGAGGCCACATGGTACCACATAGTTCTGATGATGCGAGAGGGTCGCTATACATAGTTGCCACCCCAATTGGTAATCTAGACGATTTCAGTAAAAGAGCCGAGCAAACTTTACGTGATGTAGACTATATCGCAGCTGAAGACACTCGACACACCCGACGTTTACTCAATCATTTTGCCATTGAAGCAAAACTTTTTTCCATTCACGATCACAATGAAAAAGACAAAGCTGATTATGTAGCGAGCTTATTAGACGAAGGTAAGAGTGTCGCTCTGGTGTCTGACGCAGGAACGCCGCTTATATCTGACCCTGGCTATCACGTTGTGCATGCATTACGAGAAAAAGGCCATAAAGTTTTGCCGATCCCAGGTGCTTGTGCATTGGTCGCCGCTTTGTGCGCCTCAGGCTTACCAACGGATCAATTCTTTTTTGCGGGTTTTGTACCAGCCAAATCCAAAGGGCGCTGTGATTTATTTGAATCTTGGAAGAAGCAAACTGGCACAGTGGTATTTTACGAATCCACTCACCGAATTTATGATTCAATTGCGGATGTGCAAAAAGTCTATGGTGAAGACGCGCAATTAGTATTGGCTCGCGAAGTAACGAAAACGTTCGAGACTTTCTTGTCTGGTACCGCATCTGAAATTCTTGCCAAGTTCGATGCAGATGCTAACCAATTACGTGGTGAATTCGTCGTTATGCTGAGTTTTACGCAAGAAAGCGGTAACGAAGCAGAATTAGAAGCGAAGCGTATTCTGACAATATTGTTAGAAGACTTACCAGTTAAACAAGCGGCAGCTATGGCGGCTAAATTAACCGGTGAAAAGAAAAATTACCTTTATAAAATGGCGCTGGAAATGCAAGGCGATAATTAAATTAAACTATGAGTGCTACGTATATGATGTTTGAGAAAAATAAAAAAATAGCGTGAAGTTTTTATCTTTTGCCGCGTTAGTCCTATTAAGTTCACAAGCTGCTCAAGCCCGTACTTGGGATGAAATAAAGCAGAGTGGGGAGTTAAAGGTTGGAGTAACGGGGGATTATTCTCCTTTGTCGTTTTATAACAAAGCCGGAAATTTAGAGGGCTTTGATGTTGATATGATGACGAACCTAGCAAAGTCATTGGACTTAAAAGTAAATTTCGTTAAAACAACTTGGCCTGCACTTTCTCAAGATCTTGCTAATGATAAGTTTGATATTGCAGCTGGCGGTGTGACGAAAACGCAAAAGCGTGCAGAGCAGTTTTCTTTATCCGATTCTGTAGCTGCAAATGGCAAGATCATTCTAAGCAATTGCAGTAATGCTAAACCACTGAGTACACTAGAGGATATTAATCAGCCTACCGTGAAAGTCATAGTGAATCCAGGTGGCACCAACCAAACTTATGTGGATGAGCACATTACATCTGCTGACATCATTCGGACTAAAGATAATTTTGCTAACTTGCAAGGAATTCGTGATAACACGGCGGACGCCATGATTACAGATTTAATAGAAGGCAACTATTATCAACTGCATGAAAAGGGTGTGTTTTGTGTTTCTTCAAAGCAAATATTAGCTGGTACGTCGAGTGTTAAAGTTTATATGATGAAAAAAGATAATAGCGATTTGCTTGGAAAGGTTAATACGTGGCTTCATGATTCTGATAAATCAGATTTGATGATGCATTGGGGTATTACCCAGTAAACTATTCATTTTATCATCAGTGGCTCTGATAAGTTGTATTTTGCTCTTGAAGGAAAGCTCTTGATCAATCGGGCAAAAAATCCGTGTTTACAAGATCTATTGCCTGAGAGTATGCTTGCACAACTTGTCGGAGTGCCATTTGGCTGAGATCGCATAATTAAGTGCGGGATCCGCAGAACCTGATCGGGCTAATACCCGCGTAGGAAACAAGAAAGTCTCCATTTTTCTTTTCTGCATCGAATGAACTCCTGATTTTTTATGGAATCGATGCAGTCATATCCTCTAAAGCATCCTTTTTGAATAAAATTCAGGGTTCACGTTTTGCAATTAACGCCAGTAGTGCGTTTGCCTGTGAAACAGCACCCCAGACAAGCAATTCTCCATTTTAAAAATAAGGGAAGTGCTCATGTCGACTATTAATGAATTAAACAGCGAATTGAACAGCGAAGCCAATCAACATAAAAAACCAACCAACTTATCTAAAAAGCAGTCTCGTGAAGAATCACGCCAAGCCGCGAAATCTTTTATCGAATCATTACAAGCAAGACCTTTTCCCGCGTCTGAACGTATATATCTAACTGGCTCAGACGACTCGATTCGCGTTCCTATGCGCAAGATCAATCTGACAGACACACCGATTGGTTCTGATCCGGACAATCTTACTTTCGAACCAAACGAAGCTATTTATGTTTACGATTGCTCTGGTCCTTATGCTGATCCGCAAGAAAATATCGATGTATACCGTGGTTTGGCGCCAATGCGTGCGCCATGGATTGATAAGCGTAATGACACCGAAGTATTAACGAGCGTGTCATCTGAGTTTGCCCAGTCACGCTTAGAAAATTCTGCACTGGACGAATTACGCTTTAAAGAATTGCCTAAAGTGCGCAAAGCTCGCCAAGGTAAATGTGTGACGCAAATGCATTACGCTCGCCAAGGCATCGTCACGCCGGAAATGGAATACATCGCACTGCGTGAAAATCAGAATATCGATGCGATCAAGAGCGAGTTGTTATTGAAGCAGCATCCTGGAAAAAGCTTTGGTGCTAATCTGCAAACTCGTATTACCCCAGAGTTTGTGCGCGACGAAGTGGCAAGAGGTCGTGCCATTATTCCTAACAATATTAATCACCCTGAATCTGAGCCAATGATTATTGGTCGAAACTTCTTGGTGAAAGTAAACGCGAATATCGGTAACTCTGCCGTGACGTCTTCCATTGAAGAAGAAGTAGAAAAACTGGTTTGGTCTACTCGTTGGGGCGCTGATACCGTGATGGATTTGTCTACTGGTAAAAATATCCACGAAACTCGCGAATGGATTTTACGTAACTCTCCCGTGCCAATCGGTACTGTACCAATTTATCAAGCCTTAGAAAAAGTCGATGGTGTGGCTGAAAATCTTAATTGGGAAGTATTCCGCGATACCTTAATCGAGCAAGCGGAGCAAGGCGTGGATTATTTCACTATTCATGCGGGTGTATTGCTGCGTTATGTGCCAATGACGGCTAAGCGTCTTACAGGAATTGTGTCTCGTGGTGGTTCCATCATGGCTAAATGGTGTTTGGCACATCACAAAGAAAGTTTTTTGTACGAACGTTTTCGTGAAATTTGTGAGATTTGTGCGGAATACGATGTGGCTTTGTCGCTTGGTGATGGTTTGCGTCCGGGTTCGATTATGGATGCCAATGACGAAGCGCAAATGTCGGAACTTCGCACCTTGGGCGAGCTGACGAAAGTTGCTTGGGAATACGATGTGCAAGTGATGATTGAAGGTCCTGGGCATGTGCCGATGCAATTGATCGAAGAGAATATGACAGAACAACTTAAGCATTGTCACGAAGCGCCGTTTTATACGTTGGGGCCATTAACTCAAGACATTGCACCGGGTTACGATCACATTACCTCTGGTATTGGTGCCGCTCAAATTGGTTGGTACGGCTGTGCCATGTTGTGTTACGTGACGCCAAAAGAACATCTCGGTTTGCCTAACAAGGAAGACGTTAAACAAGGTTTGATCACTTATAAAATCGCTGCCCATGCGGCGGATTTAGCCAAAGGCCATCCTGGGGCGCAAATTCGAGATAATGCCTTGTCGAAAGCACGCTTTGAGTTTCGTTGGGAAGATCAGTTCAACCTATCGCTAGACCCTGAAACGGCTCGCTCTTACCATGATGAAACATTGCCGCAGGCCTCTGGCAAAGTAGCGCATTTTTGTTCCATGTGTGGGCCAAAATTCTGCTCGATGAAAATCACCCAAGAAGTTCGTGACTACGCAAAAGGGCTAGAAAGTGCAAAGGGCTTGGAAGACGCTCAAAAAATCGATATGAGTGCTTTAGATGCGAACTCATTTGATGCTAATGACGCCGAAACAGGCATGCAAAAAATGTCGGAGCAATTTCGCGAGCTAGGCAGTGATGTCTATTTGACCACGGATAAGTTAACGACTGACAAGCATACAACCGATAAATCAAAAGAAAAATCGTTGTAAGTAAAAGGAGGATTTATGTCTATAAAACCTCCTGTTGTCTGGTGTGTGGGCGGGTCGGATTCGTCCGCCCACGCTGGACTTCAAGCGGATTTGCGTACGGGGCAAGATTTAAACTGCCATGTACAAACGATTATCACCTGCATCACAGCGCAAAATTCCAAAGAGGTGCGCTCTGTTGAACCAGTTTCTTTGACTATGTTTGATGAGCAATGGCAAACCTTGCTCGATGATGTGCCGCCAAATGCTATTAAAGTGAGTTTGCTTCCTTCTATCGAGATAGTTAAAGCGTGCTCGAATTGGTTGAAACTTATAAAAATATATTTCCCGAAAGTGCAGGTGATATTTGACCCTGTTATGGCGGCGAGCAGTGAATCGGGCAATCAATTGCAGCAAACCGACGCAGGTGCGAGTTTGCTGGATTATATTTTGCCGTATGTAGATGTGATCACACCAAATTTGATGGAGTTTAGTGCGCTTACGGGCTTATCTGGTGAACTGGCTATTGAGGATTTGCAAGCGAAAATGGCGTCGTATTTCGCAGCGTCTGAAAGTCGTTGGTTGCTTAAAGGAGGCCATTGCAGTCACTTAGATGGCTCAACTGATTGGTTAGTAGATCGCAACTCTATCATTGGTTTCGCAAGTGAGAGGCTTTCTGTCCACAATACGCGAGGCACGGGTTGTACCTTGTCGACAGCACTGGCTAGCTTTATCGCCCATGGTTACGATTTTCTAGATGCTATGACCATGGCCAAAGCCTATATCACGGGTGCATTAAAAACCGGTGTGCAAATTGGTGAAGGGGCAGGGCCGCTTGGCCGTCCTGGTTGGCCGTTGCAAATTGAAAATCTGCCAACGATTGTCACGCCAAATAATCCTACGATGTCGATAAATTTGCCTTTTGCCAAGATGGATCTCGATAAAATGGGCTTGTATCCAGTAGTGGATTCCATTGCTTGGTTGGAATTAGTGCTCAAGCAAGGAGTGAAACTCGCCCAGTTGCGTATCAAAGACCCTGACGATGAATATCTGGAAAGTAAAATCCAGCAAGCCATCTCCTTAGGCAAAGAGTACGACGCCCAAGTCTTTATCAATGATTATTGGCAGCAGGCCATCGCCTTTGGTGCTTATGGGGTTCATCTTGGCCAAGAAGATTTAGATGTGGCAGATTTAGCACAAATCCAAGCGGCTGGCTTGCGGCTTGGCATCAGTACTCATGGTTACTATGAAATCGCCCGAGCGCAATCTATCCAGCCGAGTTACATCGCTTTAGGTCATATCTTCCCTACGCAAACCAAAGACATGCCATCTCAGCCGCAAGGTTTAACTCGACTTGCCTATTACGCGACTTTATTAAAAGGCGTGTTTCCAACCGTTGCGATTGGTGGCATCAATGCAGAGCGCTTGTCTGCTGTAGCTCAAACGGGTGTTGATAGTGTTGCGTTAGTAACGGCTATTACCAAAGCTGTTGAGCCAGAAGCTGCGACTCGATCACTTATTTGCTTGTTTGAAATGCACTCGAACACTCAAAGAAATAAGGGAGGCAAGTAATGAAAATCATGCTGAACGATGCGCCTCATGAATTCTCAGGGGAAACTTTGCAGGACTTGCTTACTCATTTAGACAAGAGCGAGCAAGGCATCGCTATTGCGATAAATCAGCAAGTGGTGCCAAAGAGTTTGTGGCGTAGTACTGAGTTGAATGAGCAGAGTCAGGTGTTTATTTTTGAATCCATTGCTGGGGGCTAATATGTCGTCTTTATTTATTGCAGGACACGAATTTCATTCTCGACTTTTTACTGGTACAGGGAAATACGCCAGTGCCGACGCCATGATGGATTCTTTAACCGCCAGTGGAAGTGAGCTGGTGACTTTGTCATTACGTCGTATGGATTTAAAAAATCAGACGGATAATATTCTTAAGCCTTTGCAGCAGCAGGGCATAAAACTGCTACCCAATACATCCGGTGCTCGCACCGCGAAAGAAGCGGTATTTGCTGCCGAGCTTGCCAGAGAAGCATTGCAAACCAACTGGGTGAAGTTAGAGATTCATCCAGATCCGCGTTACTTGATGCCAGATGGCATGGAAACCTTGTTGGCTGCCGAAGAGTTGATCAAAAAAGGCTTTGTGGTAATGCCTTATGTCCATGCTGACCCTGTGCTGTGTAAACGATTAGAAGAAGTGGGTTGTCAGTGCGTGATGCCGCTTGGATCGCCGATTGGATCGAATATGGGGTTGGCAAGTCGCCCATTTTTGGAAATCATTATCGAGCAAAGTACTGTGCCTGTGATTGTGGATGCTGGTATTGGTGCACCGTCTGATGCGGCATTGGCGCTAGAAATTGGTGCTGATGCGGTATTGGTGAATACCGCTATGGCCGTTGCTAGACAGCCAGCACAAATGGGTAAAGCTTTTAGACTTGCGGTGGAAGCGGGGCGAATGGCGTATGAGTCCGGTTTGGGGGAAAGGCGAGTGCAGGCTCAAGCAACGAGTCCATTGACTGATTTTCTCGGGGCATTGTCATGATAGACGGAACCAGTAATAAAATTCGTTTGTTAGAACAAAGCCCAGCGTTAGAAGGGCAATTTAGTCATTTTGTGGAAAATGCCGATTGGCAAGTAGTGACCCAATCCCATCAGGAGAAAACCGAACAAGATGTATTGCGAGCCTTGAGTAAGGACAAGCTTGATGTCTATGATTTCGCTGCCTTGATCTCGCCAGCAGCAGAGCCTTATTTGTTGGAAATGGTCGCGAAAAGCGAACGACTTACCTTGCAGCGTTTTGGCAATACGTTGAGTTTATTTGCGCCCTTGTACTTATCTAACACTTGCGCGAACGAATGCACTTATTGTGGTTTTTCCATGAGCAATGCCATTAAGCGTCTTACGTTGAATGAAACCCAGGTGGGAAAAGAAATCGCGGCGATTAAAGGTAAAGGCTTTGATCATATCCTCTTGGTAACGGGGGAAACGAATAAAGTCTCTATGCCGTATTTTGAACGCATGATTCCTTTGATAAAACCGCATTTTAGCCAGCTCTCTATGGAGGTTCAGCCATTGGATGCATGCGAATACAAACAACTGCAAGGTATTGGCTTGGATGGTGTTCTGGTTTATCAAGAAACCTATCGTCGTAAAACCTACCTCGAGCATCATTTACGAGGCAACAAATCCAACTTTAATTATCGCCTCGATGCACCCGATCGGATTGGGCAAGCAGGCATTCATAAGATTGGTTTGGGCGTGTTACTTGGTTTAGAAGATTGGCGCACGGATTCGGTGATGATGGCGCATCACCTACGGCACCTGCAAAAGCGCTATTGGCGAAGCCGTTTTAGCGTGGCGTTTCCGCGTATTCGTCCCTGTGAAGGTGGCATAGTACCAAAGTCGATCATTTCGGATCGACAGTTGGTTCAGCTTATTGCTGCTTGGCGTTTGTTTGATCGGGATTTAGAGATGAGCCTGTCTACTCGTGAATCACCAGAGTTTCGTCATCATGCAGTGCGCATGGGCTTTACTACGATGAGTGCAGAATCCAAAACCCAGCCTGGCGGATACGCAGATGACGCTCAAGAAGCCCTTGAGCAATTTGAAATCAGTGACGAGCGACCTGTTGCTGACATCATGGCGATGATTCGTGAGCAGGATCGTGAAGTGGTCTGGAAAGATTGGGATCCTGCGCTTTCACATGTTTAAAAAAAGGATGAGCGTCAAGCCATTCACTATCATTCCTAAGAATATGTTCGAGCTTACTTGGTTAATAGGGAAAATCTGCGAATGCGCATTTTCCCTTACGCTCTCATGACAAGTTGTGCATCTCGATTCACTCTCTTTGACACTGTTTGACAAATAAATGGACATAATAGATTTCATCCAAACAGGAAACAGAGCTTAAGGAGCCAACTATGTTTAATCGTAAAAAAGCAGGAATGATGGGCGTTATCGGTTTGAGTGCCGCGATTATAACCGGTGTAGCGGTGAGTGCTTATGCAGAAACAAAATCACCTCAAGGTGATGTTGCTAAAGGACAAGCCACTCAAGAAGCTCCAATCAATTCAGTTCCGAGTCACGAACAGCTTGCAAGTCGAATGGCTCAGCAGCTTGGCTTAGACGAAAAAACACAAACAAAAGTCTCTGATTTGTTTGAAAAAGACGGCAAAGCAATTCGCAAGATTCAGGATGAGTTGCACAATACGCAAGTTGAGTTAAGTAGTTTGTCACCTGGTTCAAAGGATTATATGGACAAAGTTGAGGATCTTGCCGAACAGAGTGGCGAGTTAACTGAAGACCTTACCGTTGCTTTTGCCAAAAATCGAGCTGGTTTGTATGCGCTGTTAACACCGCAACAGATTAAAAAGCTGGAAACGCCAGCACAACCGCAGTCTTAATTTTTCAGTAAATCTTTTCCCTTTTTACTGAAATCTATTGCTGATAATCCCCTTTATTAGTAATCCTGTACTGAGAGCCTTGCCCCAGCCGTCAAAAAGTGAACTGACCCCCAATAGTTGGACATTCCA
>NZ_KZ454895.1:0-67776 GCF_002792415.1 Marinomonas sp. BSi20584 | reverse complement strand
TTCGTCTCAAGGAAAGTTCAGCAGACTGCTGCCTGCAGGAAATCAGATACTATTCAACGGTTATAGAAGCATTGAGTCACCGCTCGATCCTTCTTGTAGCAGGAGTTCAGAAGCTGCTCCCTATTCGTCTATGTTGTCACGCAAGGGGATATGTGTGTGGGGGATCCCATTTATGGGCCTCAAGCGGATAAGCATTCATAAGCTTTATATTAATAAGGCTCTGATAGCTAAGGCTGTAGTGCTTTTTATTTGGATGAAAGTCGCCAATAGGAAGTAGAAAGGACTATATAGTTGGAGGTTTTTAAATCTATATGACCATTTTAATATTATTGGCATCATCTTTCTGTACATGCACCATTATATATTTATAATGGTGCTGTCTTAATTAACTGATTTATCAGAAAAATTTCTAATCTATATAAAGGATATATATATGAAAAAGTTAGCATTATCACTCGTACTAGCCGGCATGTCAGCAACTTCTTTTGCAGCGGGCGGTCATGGACCGGCAGGTTGTGGTCTAGGTACTGAGTATGTTTTTAAAAATGCTGATGTTTGGTATGAGCACGTAATGGCTGCAACTACAAATGGTACATCTGGCAACCAAAGTTTTGGTATGACTTCTGGTACTCTTGGCTGTGAAGATGCAAATGGCCCTCTTTCTGGTAGTGTAGCGGTTTTTCTGAATGAAAACCTTGAGCCTCTAGCTGTAGATATGGCTAAAGGTGATGGCGAAACTCTTGATGCTTTTGCCTCTTTGATGGGTGTAAAAGCTGAAGATAAAGCATTGTTCAATGCTCAAATGAAGCAAAATTTTGATCAGATCTTTGCTTCTGCAGAAGTAACTCCTACGACTGCACATGAAGGGATTACGAATGTTATGTCTAATTCCCAAGAATTGTCTAAATACTTAGGTTAATTCTAATAGTATTTTGTTAAATGAGAGCTATGTCTTTTAGAGACATAAGCTCTCTTTTTTTTGTCTACAAAATAGCGGTTTTTCTGTATTAATCCCATCTACCTAAAAGTAAGTTGATATGCGTTTTTTAGTTTTTTTATCGTCTGTACTATGGTGCTTTTCAGCATTCGGAACTGAGCCTAAATCTGCAGTTGTAGATGACAGTTTGCTCACAGAGTTAGCACAAAGTTCTTTGTGGTTAGACTTACTGCATTACCACCAAATAGGCGTTATTTCACCTAATGAAAGTCAGATAGATGATTCGAAATTTTTTTTATCTCCTCAGGGAATGTTGGATCCTAAAGCTGAATTACTTGCAACATTGACTGCTTTCCAAACTCCTTTTCTGGGGGAAGATGTTAATGACGCCAGTCAGTGTCGTTACCCTGCAAGACTAAGTTGGCTGAAAGAGCAGCATCTTGGTATAAGTTTTATTGAACCTAATTGCCCTGAATTTCAAGATTGGTATGGGAAATTAAATGGTGAAAGTATTTACTTAGTTTTTCCAGCAGCTTATTTAAATAGTCCTTCTTCTATGTATGGACATACGTTGTTGAGGATTAAAAAGAAAGGCAACAATTCTCCTTTATTAGATTTTGCCGTAAATTATGCCGCGAATGCTGATCCAAATGATAACCAATTGGTCTTTAGTTATAAGGGGCTCACAGGTGGGTATCCCGGTGTTGTTTCAGTAACGCCTTATTATGAGAAAGTAAAAGAATACAATTTTTTAGAAAGTAGAGATATTTGGGAGTATAAGTTGGATTTATCTCAGCAGGAGGTAAATCAATTTATTCGACATGTATGGGAAGTGCGTAATACTTATATGGAATATTACTTCTTTTCAGAAAATTGCTCTTATCAATTATTAGCTATGTTAGATGCTAGCAGTGAGCGTTTAAATACGACTAAGAACTTTAACTATTGGGCGATACCAGCAGATACAGTAAGAGAGTTAAAAAATGCTGGTATTTTACAAGATGTGAGCTATCGACCATCTGTTGTTGCTCAAATGGGACATATGTTAGAAGAGCTCACAGATGAGCAAATAGTAGAAGTAAAAGCATTGGTGTTAAATGAACAGCTTTCACTGGAAGGCTTGTTGGATTTTACTGAAGATGAACAAGCGCAGATACTTGAGGTTGCTTATCAGTATAGTCGTTACCTTTCAGCTAGAGAGAAATCAACATTAGACTATTTAAACTCGCGCTCAATTAAGCTTCTATCACTGCGTAGTAAATATGATACAACAAGTGCGTTTTTACCGATTCCCCCTCCAGAGGTGAGAGATGATGAAGGTCATAAAACTCAGCGTCTTGGCCTGACTGTAGGTGAGACAGAAGGTGATTACTTCACTCAACTTGAGTATCGCCCATCATATCATGATTTATTAGATTCGAAAGGCGGTTATCTCGAAGGAGCTGAGTTATCTATGTTTAGCGGTACCTTGGGTGTTCGTGAGGAAGATAGCCTGCGTGTTGAAGAAATTTCCTTTATTAATATTCGTTCGTTGGCAGCCTCAAATGCATTAGTCATTCCTAAGTCTTGGCAAATAAACGCTTCTTTAGTAAGAGATTTTGTAATTGATGATGCTCTGGTATTTCGTCTAAAGGGTGGTGCAGGTGTTACCGAGAAAGTATCTAATCATTTATTTTCTGTACTCATTAATGGTAGTGCTTCCGCTAGTGACAAGTATCAAGATACCTATCAGCAAAAATACAAAATCCAGGTTGGGCCTCAGTTACAATGGCTTTATTCAGGTGATATTCATCGCTTAATGGCTTCTTATGAGTACCTTGATGATGTTGATCATCATGCAAAATCTCTAGAAATTGGCAAAATTGAATGGTCTTATTTAGTTGATAGTGACTGGCAAGTTCGAGCGAAGCTAGAACAACAAAAGCAAGATGGCTTAAAACAAAATACAACACAGCTATCACTATTACATTATTTTTAACTAATGAAGAGGCTAAGATGAAATTAACTAGGGTAACGAAAATTCTAGTTAATAAGATTTTTGGCCTCTTTTTTTAGCCAGCTTCTTAAAGACCTTATTGCGTCTTCATCTTTTCGACTTTCTTTGTAAGCTATATAGAAGTTGTCTCCAGTCTTGAATGAGCTACAAGGGAGTTTTATTAGAGTTGTTTCATCATGTTTTTCACTCATCATGTAGTCATTTACAAGTGCGATCCCTAACGAGTGTTTTGCGGCTTCATAAGCCAGCATAAGGTGACTGAATCGATGAAATTGAATGTGTTCAGGTAAGGGGTGTTTTAAATTAGCAAACCACCGCTTCCAGTCTTCTATGTGACGATCATAGATGCTGTATGAAGTAATAAGTGGGAATTGAGCAAGTGAGCTAGGAGTCGAGCTTAATTTATTTACTAGCTCTTGATGGGTTATTGCTCCCAATTTATTCTTAATTGTCTCAAAATAGCTTTGGCTGCAAACAGGAAATAACTCTTCTTGATAGAGAGATTCAAATAGAAACCCTCGTTTTTCTTTTTCTGTGGTGATAAAAAAGTCTGCAGTTCGATCAGAAAGGTCCGGAGTGCCATGACTCATTTCAATGCTAAGTTCTAGGTTTGGATATAAGTGCTTCAGTTCTGGAAGTCTTGGTATGAGCCAATAGACGGCAAATGAGCTGTATACAGCTAATCTGATATGTGTTTTTTGTTGACCTTTAATGTGGTTTGTCGCCTCTTCAATTTGCAATAATGAATTGCTGATAGAATCTAGATAATGCTTCCCTTCCTTTGTTAATTCGAGATTTCGTCCTTGCCGATGAAAAAGGCTTTCTCCAAGATGGTTTTCTAAAATCCTTATTTGATGCGAAACGGCGCTCTGGCTGATATTGAGTTCGTTAGCAGCCAGTGAAAAACTGTTTAGCCTAGCAACGGCTTCGAAGACGGGAAGTGATTTTAGAGGAGGAAGCATATTCTTATTATCCAAATAACTAATACTAGTGGTAAATATATCACTTTATCTAATGGCATGTACTCATTAAGCTGATGCGAATAATACGTGCTCTCTAGGAGATAAATTGTGTCAGGTCGTACAGTAAGCAGTGCTATTTTAATTCTTGTATTAGGAAGCTTTTTTGCAACCTTGTGCGACGTCTTTATTAAGATGGCAGGCGTTGATGTGGCTATTTTTCAGTTCACCTTTTTTCGTGCAGTCTTCATGTGCCTTATTCTGTGTCCTATCGCAGTTGCTAAATACTTGCGTTCACCTAGGTCAATGGCAACCTTGGGTTTAAAGTGGCATTTTATTCGAGGGAATATATGGGTTTTAGCGGCTGTTCTTCTTGTTATATCCTTAGCTGAATTGCCTTTAGCAACAGCCAATGCAGTGTTTTACACAGCACCTATTCTAATAATGCTTTTTGGCTCTTTTTTCTATAAAGAGCGCTTAACTATGGATGTTGTACTTGCTGCTGTATTAGGCTTTATTGGTACTTTGGTAATTTTAAGGCCAACTGAAGTGACGTTTGCCATGATAAGTGCGATTTTATTTGCGGTAGTGTTAGCGGCGAATAGCTTATTGATTAAAAAACTGCCTCAAGAGCAAAGTATGCTTTATGGTTTATTTGTTACTCAGTTTTTTGCTTTGCCGCTGGCGGGTGGTTTAGCATTTTGGGAAGGAGAAACGTTTGAAATTGAAATCTTGATTTACGCGGCAGTATCTTCAATTTGTTCTATTTTATACAGCGTATCCTGTCTTATTGGGTACCGTTATGTGGCATCGAGTAAAGTCACTAGCGCTGAATACTCAGGGTTGATTTTTGCATTTTTGCTAGGTTGGTGGGTATTTGGTGAAACACCAGACTTAGGTGTTTTCATTGGGTCGCTTTTTGTTATTACACCGTTATTGTATTTAAGTCATAGGGACATTAGGCGATTAAAGAAAGAGCAATTAATGTCTAATACCCGATCCAATTTAGGTGCTGGTTGAACAAAGGTTTTTAATCATTTGTTCAACCATATCTGTTAAATCTTCTGTATCTAGGTAGATGCCATCTATAAACAGTCGGGCTAGTCCGTGAAGGCTAGCCCAAGTTGTTTGTCCAATTCTGAGTGGCGTATTGTTACTTGGAAGGATATTTTGCTCTTGTAACTCTTCCACCCAATCAATCCATGCTTTAAATGTTTGCTTAGAAGCTGCTTTTAGCGAGTCACTTGGATTGCCAGCTTTCCATAGCGTTCTGCCATACATAAGATCATAAGTTTCATTATGTTTAAGCGCATATTCTAAATAAGCGTGAACATATTTTTTGAAACCTTCTTCAGCGGTGTTTTTTTGTGCTCGCAAAGAGTGGAGCATTTTCGCTTGCTCGTAAAAACCTTGTTCTGCTAGTGCGCAAAGCAGCGCGTTTTTATCTTTGAAGTGATGGTAAGGCGCCGTTCTTGAAACACCAACAGTGTCTGCAAGTTTGCGCATACTTAGACTTTCGACGCCTTGTTCTTTGATGATTAAAGAGGCGGATTCAAGTAATGATTTGGTGAGATCACCGTGATGATACTGTGTTTTTAATGTCGACATGGGCTGATTAAATACTTCTATCTTGACAATGTCAAAATGAAAACCTATCTTGACAGTGTCAAAATTGCATGCGGGCAGCTGCAATACCAAAAAATAATAAACAAAGTGAGTCAGATTATGAGCCATTCAACGTATCCACATTTATTTGAACCATTAGATCTAGGGTTTACTCAGCTAAAAAATAGAGTGCTGATGGGATCGATGCATTTAGGTTTAGAGGAAGTGAAGGGCGGAATCGAGAGAATGGCCGTATTTTATGCTGAGCGTGCTCGTGGCGGAGTAGGGCTTATTGTTACTGGTGGCATTGCACCTAACTCTGAAGGTGCTGTTTACGCTGGTGCGGCGACAATGGCATCTGAGGAAGATGTTAAAAAGCATCAAATTATTACCGATGCAGTGCACGCAGAAGGCGGGAAAATATGCATGCAAATCTTGCATACGGGCCGATATGCTTATAATCCAAAACTGGTTGCGCCATCTGCCTTGCAGGCGCCGATTAATCCTTTTAAGCCTGAGGCGTTAACTCCAGAAGGCGTTGAAAAACAAATATCTGATTTTATCAATGCCGCTACTTTAGCTAAAAAAGCGGGTTATGACGGCGTTGAGGTGATGGGATCAGAAGGCTATCTGTTGAACCAATTTATTGCTGCTCGTACAAACCAACGTGAGGACGAGTGGGGTGGGGAGTACGATCATAGAATCAAGTTACCGACAGATATAGTGAGACGAATTCGAGACGCCGTAGGCAGTGATTTTATTATTATCTACCGATTGTCTATGTTGGATCTTGTTGAAGGTGGTAGTGACCTTGAAGAAGTGGTGAAACTTGGACTTGCTATCGAAAAAGCTGGCGCCAGTATTATAAGTACGGGGATTGGTTGGCACGAAGCGAGAGTACCAACGATTGCTACCAAAGTACCACGAGCTGCATTCACTTGGGTAACGGCAGAGCTGCGTAAATCCTTATCTGTTCCTTTGGTCACTTCTAATCGAATTAATACACCTGAAGTAGCGGAGCAGGTTCTGGCTCGTGGCGATGCGGATATTGTGTCTATGGCGAGACCTTTCCTTGCCGACCCTGAGTTTGTGATAAAAGCAGAGCAAAATCGTGCCGACGAAATTAATACCTGCATTGCTTGTAATCAAGCCTGTTTGGATCACGTGTTTGATCAAAAGATGACGTCTTGTTTGGTCAACCCAAGAGCATGTCATGAGACAGAGATCATTATCACACCAGTTGATTCTCCTAAGCATATTGCCGTAGTTGGAGCTGGCCCTGCTGGTTTAGCGTTTGCAACCACGGCAGCAAAGCGCGGTCATCTTGTTACTTTATATGATGCGAGTAATGAAATTGGCGGGCAATTTAATATCGCCAAACGAATCCCCGGTAAAGGTGAGTTTTATGAAACTTTGCGATATTTTGCGCGTCAGGTAGAACTGACAGGCGTTAATCTTCAGTTGAATACCCAGGTTGATGGTGAGCTTCTAAAAAAAGAGAAGTTTGACGAAATCGTACTAGCAACCGGCATCTTGCCTAGAACCCCAGAGATTGAAGGAGTAAAACATCAAAAAGTACTGAGTTACTTAGATGTGATGAGTGGTCACCCTGTTGGTAAACGAGTTGCCGTTATTGGTGCCGGCGGCATTGGTTTTGACATCAGCGAGTATTTAATTCATTCGGTAGCTCATAAAGAGCAAAAGATTGAAGACTTCATGACTCAGTGGGGCGTGGATATGAGTTTTTCCGCTCGTGGTGGCGTGGAAGGTATCAAACCTGTGTTTGCAAAAGCTGAGCGTGAGGTTTTCTTATTACAACGTAAGAAAAGCAAAGTTGGGGCTAACTTAGGCAAAACGACAGGCTGGATTCATCGTACCGAATTGTCGAAAAAAGGCGTCGTCTTTTTGTCAGACTGTGATTATCAGCGTATTGATGATGAAGGACTGCATTTAACCGTAAATGGCGAGGCCCGTTGCCTTGAGGTGGATACGATTGTTGTGTGCGCAGGACAAGAGCCAAATCGATTATTAGAACGCGAAATAGGTCATGCGGTGCACTTTATCGGTGGTGCTGATGTGGCTTCTGAACTGGATGCGAAGCGGGCTATTAAGCAGGGTACCTTGTTGGCTTGCTCATTATAATTAGGTAAAAGGCTTAGAGAGTGATGGTTAAAGATATTGATTCATCACTCTCATTATTTATTAAGCATGGATATTTACACTAACACTTGCCTAGTCGTGGCTATGTAGTGATGAACCTGATCCTCAATTTTAGAATCAACCATGGTTTCTGGACCACAATCATTAGGGCAAGCCATTTTTGGTGTAGTACCAAAAAGTCGGCAGATTAGTGGACGCTCATCGTACACTTCGCAACCATTCGGCCCTAAGTGGACGCAATTAAGCTCTTCTAAAGCTGCGTCATGCTCTGCATCCGATTTAACTGGTAGGCGTAACATTTCTTCCGAAGAAGCTGTGACAGGCCCGCAACAATCGTGACAGCCCGGTTTGCATTTGAAGGTCGGAATTCGCTCACGTAGTCGTGCAATAATGTCTCGGTCATTGGTCATGTGTTTCTGCCTTTGGGTCGCTGTTTTAGTATTATTGCTGATATCTTGAGCTTAATTTTTGCCCGAATACCTCGTAAGCTTTCTGTAAATCACTTTATCTCGTTGATTAATGGTGTAACTTATCACATATAAAATAGTTGATAAAAGTAACGATTATTGGCAGCACATTATTAGAGTTGGAGTTTATGCAGGTATTAGAAGCATTGTTTGAATGGGTTAGCTTTCACTGGGTAACTATTATCGTCGTGTTGCATATTGGTTTGTCTGTTGTGACATCCTTGCATGTGCTGCTGTTCAAAGAAAACGAACGTACTTCTCTTGCTTGGATAGGCCTGGTGATATTTTCGCCTGTATTAGGCAGTTTGTTTTACTGGTTATTTGGCATAAACCGCATTAGGCGTATAGCAAAGAGAGAGCATCCTCAAACGCTCAAGCAAGATTTCCGCTATAAAGAGGATTGTATAGATTTTCATTGCCTACCTGAAAACTGGCATTCCTCTGTCATCGCGGGGTACGCTATTCATCCAGTGAATTATGTTGATGATAATAGTATTGAGCCCCTTGTTAACGGCGATAATGCTTATCCAGCGATGATAAAATCGATTCAAGCTGCAAAACATCACATAGTTTTATCAAGTTATATTTTTGATTACGACTCACTTGGACGTCAATTTGTTAACGCACTAGCGCAAGCGCAGCAGCGTGGTGTGTTAGTGCATGTTTTATTAGATGGCATTGGAGTGGGTTACAGTTGGCGTAAATCAGATAGGGCATTAAAGAAACGAGGTGTGAGAACAGCACAATTTTTACCTGCGATTTCGTTTACAAGCATTCGTTTTATTAACCTAAGAAACCACAGGAAAATACTCTGTGTTGATGGTGAAGAAGCTTATATTGGTGGCATGAATATCAGTAAAAGTAATCTGGTTAAGTCTGCAAAACACCCGATTGATGATGTTCATTTTAAGGTGACGGGCCCTGTTATTGATCAAATTAGCCAGGTTTTTATAGAGGACTGGTTCTTTGCTACAAGAGAGTTGATTCAATTTCCTTCCTATAGCCCAAGCACTCCGAAGGTAAAAAATGATAAATCTGTTGTCGCTAGAGTTATTCAAGATGGCCCGGATGAACATCATAACAGGATACGTTGGACACTAATTAACGCACTCGTTTGTGCGCAGAAAAGCGTTAAAATCATCACTCCCTATTTTATTCCAGACCAAACATTAATGACGTCTCTTCATGCCGCAGCTTTGCGTGGCGTGTCTGTTGAAATTATTGTGCCTGAGCACAGTAATATTCTATTTGTAGATTGGGTTATGGAAGCCAATTATCCAAGAATTATAGAGCATGGTATAAAAATATATAAAAATAAGCGGCCGTTTGATCACAGTAAAATAGTGCTTATTGATGATGTCTGGTCATTCATAGGTTCAACTAACTGGGATGCCAGAAGTTTAGAGTTCAACTTCGAAATCAATTTAGAGTGCTTTGATACGAATCTGAATGGGCTACTGACGGAATTATTTGAGTCCAAAAAATTCAACGCTGAAGGTGTGCTAGAAGAGGATGTTCGAGGGTTATCCATCTACAAGAAAATCCGTAATAACCTATTTCGTTTGTTTTCTCCGTATTTGTAATGCGAACAATTGTTCGTTGTCGTTATCATTTTTTAAAGGCTATTTTTTATGATGAAAAGTCGTTATAGCACTGTTGAATCGTTAAAAATAATGGGTAGCGCTTCGAAACAGGTGATAGGGCCAAACATCAAAGTGTTATTGTGGAATGTATTTAAATGCAAACGAAAGGGCTGGCAGAGCGATTTTGCTTCCCTCATTGATAATAAAGATTTAATTTTATTGCAAGAGGCTATTTTAAATTCCCCCTTTGATGGAATGTTCAATCATTCTTCGCAACATCAGTGGATTATGGCAAGCAGCTTTAAAAACGTAAAATCTAATATTGAAACGGGTGTTAAAACCGGATCAAGCGTTGTGGCAAATAAGCATTTTTTTTCAGCATCTACTCATAGTGAACCTATTACTAAAACTAAAAAAATGGTGTTGGCGACCGAGTATCCGTTAGCAAATACAACAGAATCTTCCCTTGAGCAGTCGTTGCTCGTTATCAATACTCACATGATTAACTTTGTTTCTTTCGAAAAATTCAGAGCGCATCTTGACCAAGCTTTTCAGGCTCTAGAGCATCATAGTGGTCCGATATTATTGGCCGGTGACTTTAATACTTGGAACAAAAAAAGAATGCAGTATTTTGATGAGCTAGCTATTTCATGCTCGTTAAAAGAAGTGGATATCACTCGCCAGCCAAGGTTAAGTCATTTATTTCGTCATCTTGATCACATTTATTGCCGTGGATTAGGCGTTGTAGACGTGCATGTTCACACAGATATTCATTCTTCTGATCATTACCCAATCAGTTTGTCACTTCGTTTCGCAGGTGATTAGCTTTTTATACAGGCTAATCATTGTTGGTTTTTTACGCATTATCTAATAGTTTACTCAAGGCTTGTAGGCGGATGGATACTTCCTTTCTGTCCAAGTCTATTAGTTGCTGTTGCTCTAATCCATGTTCGATCATGAGCTTTTGATGACGGACAAAAGACCAATGAGTTGCATGACTTGCTTGTTCAGCAATACAAATCAAACCTTCTAATTGACGCAAACGCACTGCTAGGCACGATTGTGAATATTGGCGAATTTGGTCAAAGGCGATATTGGCTAGGGTTTCAAATGATGTCGTTTTGTAGGTTACTCGTTCTACTCCTTTCTCATCATAGGTGATGCCTTCAGGGAAGTTTTTTTGAGTCAAATCACAAATCGCTGCGGTGAGTTTATCTATGCAGGCGATAGCCGTGTATGGATCATTTATCCCAGGTGAAAGGGCTCTTAAGGCTATTTCAACAAGTTGGTGAACGGCAAATTCAGGGTCTTGTAATGGTGTGCGTTTTGGACCTAAGGTAAAACATTCGTGCAGTATTTGTTCGTCTTTTGCTGGGAATTGTTTGATGTCACTTGTCATAACAACCATCCGGTTTACCACAAAGTCCCCTGGATTGATTAAGATATTCATGTGGCCATCTAGTTTGCTCATTATATCGGTGAGGTCAGCATAGTTGATGGTTTGAATATAGCCACATGAATGGCTTCTGAATTGGTTTTCTTTGTTTCTATCTTTTGTTTGGTTTGCTGCCAAAATTTTGTTTTGATTTGTTGAGGATCTTGTTTCTTCTTCCTCTTTTTGCAAATTAAAAATCTGATCGATGCTGTCTTTTAGTTCGGTATAAACGTTGTCTATGACGCTGTCAGATTGCAGATTGAGTGCAATGTGATGAATAAAATAAATGAGCAAAAGAATACCGCATAGCGTCATGACGATAGCGCCAGCAATAGTAAGACCCGGAAGGAAAGCTCCACCAGCAAAATCATCGGTTGTTCGAGCCAAAATTAGGCAGTAAATAAATAAGGAGATAAAAACACCAAGTACGACTTGGGTGCTTGAGTCTTCCATAAAGTTACGAATTAACCTTGGCCCAAATTGTGACGAAGCGTTGGTAAGAGCAACTATGGTAATCGAAAAAGTGATACTTACTACCGTCATCATGCTGCTAGCCACTGTGGTGAGGAGATCTCGAGTGATAGCAGCATCGGCATGGTATAGAAAATTTAGCCAATTTAACGAGTTTAGACCCGCGTATAGATCAATAAACAGTAGTAATGTGCAGCTTGAAATAGTGAGTGATAAAATCAGACATGGGGTAAACCAGAAGCTGGTTTTAACCGCATCGTATATTTTTAGTATCTTGGTGTTTTTTATTATCGATAATTGCAAAAGGATACGTCCTTGTGTGTTGTTGAAAATTGGCGGCTACTGACTCTTTTCGTTTGGCTCGCCAGTTTTTAGTAGTTTTAGCAAGTCTTCTCTTTCTATGCTGCCTTTTAGTGCTAAGTCTAGTTGGTACTGATATTCGTCATTCCAGTCTGTCGTTCTTGGGCTGAGCTCAGACAGGTCTCGCATGGCCGATTTCATAACCTTCAGATAAGCCTGAATATTTTGTTCTTGATCGACTAAGATATTTTTTAATGCTGTTGCGCTACTGTGTCTTAGATAAAGCTTAAGCACATCGGTTTGTTCTTCGATCGCTTTTATTTTGGCGTCTTGCTTAGAAAGTGATTGCTCAAAATTTGAGAGTGCAGCACTTTGCTCTGTGATCTTTTCGTTGGCTAGGACGTCTTCTTTTGAAGATTGGACAAGAAAGTAAGTGACGCCAGAAGAAGCTGCGACGCTAAAAACAAAGCATAGAAAAAAAGCGATAATAAGCATAATCTGCTTTTTTTTGGGAGCCTCTTCCTGAGGCTTTTTATCATCATTAGGTTTTGATGGCATGGTATTTCCTTTTTATTCTGTTCATGTGTCGAAATTAATAGTGTGCTTGTTTGGCTGTAAAGGACAAGGCTTTTATTATCTATGATTTACCGAATAGTGATGGTGCCCCTTTTTATACGTATTCAATAGTTTAGTTTTTTCCCTAGTACACGTAAAATACACACGGATTATTACACGTGAGTAATAACCTACTAAAATAGTCAGGTAAATACTTGATCAAAACAGTAGGTTTTGTGTACTATTTACCCTCACTGAATAATTTTAATTGGATAGCTTATGCGCCTGACAACAAAAGGTCGTTATGCGGTAACCGCCATGCTTGATCTGGCATTGCATTCGGATCAAGGGCCAGTGTCTTTATCTGATATTTCGAGTCGACAAGGGATATCGTTATCTTATCTTGAACAACTGTTCTCCAAGCTTCGTAAAAAGTCATTGGTTAATAGTGTAAGAGGTCCCGGTGGTGGATACCGTCTTAGCCGTTCGAATCATGATATTTTTGTTGCGCAGATAGTCGATGCTGTTAACGAGTCCGTCGACGCAACAGGTTGCAGAGGACGAAGTGACTGCCAAAGTGGTAATACTTGTCTTACCCACCATTTGTGGTGTGATTTAAGTGATCAAATACACGATTTTTTAAATCAAATTAGCCTCGATCAACTCGTACGTCGAAATGATGTGCGCCAAGTTGCTGAACGGCAAGAATTCGAAAGCCGACAACGTTGTCTTGAAAATGACAAAATTAGCGCGGCCATTGTTGATTAAATAGAGAATAAATTAGTAGAGCTTAATGCGCTGATTCACAGTGCGTTAGTGACTATAATTGAGTGAGTTTTTATATGACTGAGCAGATAGATAAGGCGCTGGCACGGGAATACGAAGCGGGTTTTGTGTCTGATGTAGAATCAGAAACATTTGAGCCCGGTTTGGATGAAAATGTAATCCGACGTATTTCTGAAATGAAAGGCGAGCCTGAATGGATGCTCGAATGGCGCCTAAGTGCATTTCGTGAATGGTTAGAAATGGAAGAGCCTGAATGGGCATTGGTTGACTATCCGAAAATAGATTTTCAGTCTATTTCTTACTATTCAGCTCCAAAAAGTATGAAAGATAAACCTAAGTCTTTGGACGAGGTTGACCCTGAATTACTGCGTACTTATGAAAAACTTGGCATTCCTCTGATAGAGCAACAAATGTTGGCCGGCATCGCAGTTGATGCGGTATTTGACTCTGTCTCTGTTGTGACCACATTCCGTGAAAAGCTTGAAGAAGCCGGTGTTATTTTTTGCCCGATTTCTGAAGCACTGCATAAATACCCAGATCTTGTTAAAAAGTACATTGGTAGCGTTGTTCCGAAGAAAGACAACTACTATGCGGCGTTGAACTGTGCTGTCTTTACTGATGGTTCTTTTGTTTATATTCCTAAAGGCACTCGCTGCCCGATGGAATTGTCTACTTACTTCCGTATTAACGAACAAAATACCGGTCAATTTGAGCGTACTTTGATCATTGCGGATGAAGGGAGCCATGTCAGTTATCTTGAAGGCTGTACTGCACCTCAGCGTGATGAAAATCAGCTGCATGCTGCCGTTGTAGAATTGGTTGCTATGGATAACGCTGAGATAAAATACTCAACGGTTCAAAACTGGTATCCAGGTGATGAAAACGGTAAAGGCGGTATTTACAATTTTGTAACCAAGCGCGGCATTTGTCATACCAATGCCAAAATTTCTTGGACGCAAGTAGAGACAGGTTCTTCTGTTACTTGGAAGTACCCAAGCTGTATTTTGAAAGGCGATAACAGTGTTGGTGAGTTTTACTCGGTTGCTTTGACGCGTGGTCGTCAGCAAGCAGATACGGGCACTAAAATGATTCACATTGGTAAGAACACCAAGTCCACCATCATTTCTAAAGGTATCTCGGCAGGCCGAAGTAACAACAGTTACCGTGGTCTTGTTCGTATGAATCCAGGTGCCGAAGGCGCACGTAATTTCACACAGTGTGATTCTTTGTTGATTGGCGATCAGTGCGGAGCGCACACTTTCCCTTATGTGGAAAGCCGTAACCCTTCTGCAATTATTGAGCATGAAGCAACGACGTCGAAGGTCAGTGACGAGCAGATGTTTTTGTGTCGTCAGCGTGGTCTTGATCCCGAAAAAGCCGTATCCATGATTGTGAATGGCTTCTGTAAGGAAGTATTTAAAGAATTACCAATGGAATTTGCCGTCGAAGCGGGCAAGTTACTAGAAATAAGCCTTGAAGGCTCAGTAGGTTAAGGAATTATTAAAGATGTCGAACACGAAAAGTTTGTTGACGATAAAAGATTTGCACGCCAGCGTTGAAGAAAAACAGATCATCAAAGGGTTGGATTTAGACATCAAACCAGGTGAAGTACACGCGATCATGGGGCCAAATGGCGCCGGTAAAAGTACGCTTGGTTATGTTCTATCAGGTCGTGATGGTTATACTGTAGACAGCGGTAGTGTGACGCTTGATGGTGAAGACTTGTTGGAAATGGAGACAGAAGACCGTGCTCGTGCTGGTTTATTCTTAGCGTTCCAATACCCTGTCGAAATTCCTGGTGTAAGCAACTTAGAATTCTTAAAAGCATCAGTTGATGCGCAGCGTAAAGCACGTGGCGAAGACGCCATTACTTCTGCTGATTTTTTGAAAGAAGCCAAAGCGGCTTGTAAGCAAGTTAACTTGCCAGTGGCTTTCTTGAAGCGTGGTGTTAATGAAGGCTTCTCTGGTGGTGAGAAAAAGCGTAATGAGCTAATGCAAATGTTATTGCTTAAGCCAAAGCTTTGCATCCTAGATGAAACCGATTCTGGTTTGGATATCGATGCCTTGCAAGTGGTTGCTGAAGGCGTGAATAGCCAACGTTCTGCTGATCGTAGCTTTGTTGTTGTAACGCATTATCAGCGTCTTTTGGATTACATTAAGCCTGACTTCGTGCATGTATTGTCTGACGGTAAAATCGTTAAGAGTGGTGATGCTTCCCTTGCACTTGAGTTAGAAGCTCAAGGTTACGCTTGGTTGCAGAAAGAGCCGGCTGAAGACGAACTTGAGGGGTAATTCATGAGTGAATGGTTAGAAAGCGCCATTGCTCGAGCGCAAGGTATCAATGATTGGCTTGCTCCAAAGCGAGCACACGCACTTGAACTTTTAGCAAATACCAAATGGCCAACACGTAAAACCGAAGCGTGGCGTTACACGCCACTTCGCCCGGTAGAGCGTACGCAAGCTAAAGTAATAAGCGATAAAGTTGATTTGTCGCCAGTTGCCATTGCGGATTTATCGGCTATTGAATTGGTATTTGTAAACGGTCAGTTTGATCAAGCTCAATTAACGAAAACGTTGCCTGAAGGTTTGTCTATCTCCTTAGGTAGCGATTTAGGTTTGGCTGAACAAACTGATGCGCTAAGTGTTTTTTCAATGATTAAACCTGAGCGCCATATCTTTGGTCTAGTAAACGATGCGCTGGCACAAGATGTTGTCGTTGTGACTGTTGCGGAAGGTGTTGAGATTACTCAACCGATTCGTATTAGTTCTTTGCTAAGTCAAGGTGCAGAATCTCATACACGTGTTCAAGTTGCTCTGGCGGCGGGTTCGCGATTAGTCGTTATTGAAGATGTGCAAGCACAAGGCGATAGTTTAAATACGGCATTTGTTGAATACAATGTGGCGGCCAATGCACGTCTAGAACATTACCGTTTTGCACTGCAAACGGGTAGCAACGTTGCTATTGGTGGCAGTCATTTTAACTTGCATGACCATGCGAAAATGAACAGTACAATTGTTGGTTTTGGTAGTGACTTGTCTCGTTTGGATACAGATATTATTCATGCTGGTGAGTTTGCTGATGCCAAGTTAAATGCCATGTATTTGCTGGATGGTAAAGAGCTGTTTGATCTTCATGCGACCGTTGAACACGCTAAGCCAAATGGCAAAACTGAAGAAAACGTTCGCTGTATCGTCGCGGATCGTGCGCGTGCGGTATTTAATGGCCGTATTCATATTCACCGCGATGCACAGAAAACCTTGGCAGAGTTAAACAACCGCAACTTGTTGTTATCCGATAAAGCCGAGATTAATACCAAGCCTGAGTTAGAGATTTACGCTGACGATGTGAAATGTGCTCATGGTGCAACGGTTGCTCAGATTGATAAGCAAGCTCTGTATTACTTGCAGACTCGCGGTGTTAGCCGTTCGAAGGCGCAAGTTATGCTTAACTTTGGTTTTATTAACGAGCTGATTGATTTAATGCCAAATGCAGCGTTAGCGGAGTGGATTCGTCCGATTATCCGTGAACGTTTTGCGCAGATGGAAGTGAAATAAGCGAGAATCGAATGAGTTTTGATGTAGCGGCTATCCGCGAGCAATTTCCGATTTTAAAGCGCGTCATTGACGGTAATCCGCTTATTTATCTCGATAATGCAGCGACAACGCAAAAACCACAGTGCGTGATTGATGCTTTGGTGGATTACTACACGACATGCAATTCCAATGTGCACCGTGGTGCCCATCGTCTTGCGGATGAAGCCACGCGTCGTTTTGAAGACGCACGCGACATCGTAAAAGACTTTATTAATGCGCCGAAACGCGAAGAAGTCATTTGGACTACTGGCACAACTGAAGCGATTAATATTGTCGCAAATGGTTTGGGTTCTTTGTTGTTACCGGGTGATGAAGTTATTGCTACAGGAATGGATCACCATGCCAATCTTGTGACTTGGCAGCAAGCATGTAAAGTGTCTGGTGCGACTCTAAGAACCATTCCAGTGACGGATGCTGGTGAATTAGATCAAGCTGCTTATGATGCCATGCTAAATGAGTATACTAAGTTTGTCGCTTTTCCACATGTTTCTAATGCATTGGGTACAGTGAACCCGATTAAAGAAATGACGGAGAAAGCAAAAAAAGTTGGTGCTTGGGTTTTAGTGGATGGCGCTCAAGGTGCCGCTCATGGTCATGTAGATGTGCAGGATATAGGTTGTGATTTTTATGCCTTTTCAGGTCATAAAATTTATGGGCCGATGGGTGTTGGTGTGCTTTGGGGTAAAGAGTCTGTTTTATCGACTTGGCCTGTTTGGCGCACCGGTGGCGAGATGATTTCCACCGTGACTTTGCAAGACGCTACATGGAATGTCTTGCCTTATCGCTTTGAAGCGGGCACGCCAAATGTGGGTGATGCCATTGCTATGGGTGAGGCGATTCGTTGGTTTAGCGCCTTGGATCAAGACGCTGTTGCGGCACACGAAAAAGCCTTGCTGGATCATGCCACAGAGCTTGCTGAGCAATTCGAAGGCTTAACCATTATTGGTACTGCCAAAGAAAAAATTGGTGTGCTGAGCTTTGTAATGGATCAAGGGCATCCTGCTGACATCGGTTTTTTGTTAGACCGTCAGGGGATTGCTGTTCGTACTGGTGATCATTGCGCGCAGCCTTTGATGGCGCGTTTTAATGTTCCTGGTACTGCGCGAGCTTCGTTCGCGATTTATAATACATTAGAAGAAGTTGACGCTTTGTTTGCGGCACTGAAAAAAGTGCGAACAATGCTGGCTTAGGAGGTTTCAATGACAGTAACAACGTTTGATCCTGTCTCTAGCGTGTCTTTAACCGCTTCTGCACAGAAATATTTTGCCTCTAAGTTGACAAAGCAACCAGGCAAGCTGATTCGATTAAGTACCAAAGAAAGCGGATGTACGGGCTTTTCCTATGTACTTGATATTGTTGATGCTGCTTTAGAGAATGACACTGTTTTGGATTTTGGCAATGTCACCCTTGCGGTTGATTCGCAATCCACTTCCATGCTGAAAGGCACTGAGATTGACTTGGTACGCGAAGGCGTTAACGAAGTTGTGAAGTTTAAAAACCCTAACGTTGTAGCCGAATGTGGCTGTGGCGAAAGCTTTAGTGTGAGTTAACTTCATGCAAAAAATGGTAGTAACACAGCGCCCTTGTCCAGCTCGACGAGTGCCAAGCGGTGAACCAGTTAGTATTCCTGAAGGTCAGTTTATTACGATTAATCAGAGTTTGGGCGGTAATTACACTGTTACGTGGCAAGGTAATATGCTGCGTATAGATGGAACTGATGCTGAAGCAATTGGTCAGCAACCCGAGGTTTTAGATTTTGAAGATCTCGGTACGGGTGACATTAGTGAAGAGCAAGTCTGGCAAGCGCTAGACACAATTTATGATCCAGAGATTCCGATCAGCCTAGTATCGTTAGGCTTGGTGTATAAAGTGAGGTTAGATCAAGATTCAAAAACTGTTTTGATCGATATGACATTAACGGCGCCAGGTTGCGGAATGGGGCCTGTGTTGGTTGGTGATGTTAAGTATCGAGTGGCGAAAGTGCCAAATGTCGACTCAGTGAAAGTTGATTTGGTATTTGATCCACCTTGGGCGCGAGAAATGATGAGTGAAGAAGCTCAATTGGAAGCGGGTCTTTTCTTTTAATGGCTTTCTTTTGATAGCTTCGGTCATTCATTAAAATCGAATACAATATGAAACGGCCTTGGCTTTTAGCCAATGCCGTTTTTGTTTTAATAGGCTTAGTGCAAAAAGAGGGTAGTCATGGCTTTACCTAGTACAGAAGACATCGTAGACGATCTGTCGTTTTTTGACGATTGGGAAGATAAGTACAAGTACATTATTGATTTGGGTAAATCTTTGCCAGCATTTGATGATGCGTGGCGCACGCCTGAACGTTTGGTAAAAGGCTGCCAGAGCAGTGTTTGGATTCAGCCAGGCAGTGAGCAAGATGCCATAAAGGGCGAAGTGCTGACTTTTTCGGTAGACAGTGATGCCATTATTGTTCGTGGTTTACTTGGTTTGGTGTTGGCAGCATTGGATCATAAAACACCGCAAGAAATTTTAGATTTCGATATTACAGCGTATTTCGAAGAGCTGGATCTTGAAAGGCACTTGAGTCCAACTCGTGGCAATGGTCTGCGTTCTATTGTGGGTCGCATAAAAGGCATCGCACAGGCTGCCGCTTAACTTTTTTAATTGTAAAAAAGCAGCCGTTTAATTTTTATTGGAGAGCTTTAAATGAACACCCCGGTTTACCTAGATAATTCTGCTACCACGCCAGTTGACCCAAGAGTGGCTGAAAAAATGATGGCGTGTTTAACGCAGGACGGCAACTTTGGAAACCCGGCTTCGCGTTCGCATCTTTTTGGTTGGCGTGCGGAAGAGGCGGTAGAAGAGGCTAGATTGCAGGTGGCTAGTTTAATTAAAGCGGATTCTCGTGAGATTGTTTGGACATCCGGTGCGACAGAAGCAAACAACTTGGCGCTGAAAGGTGTTGCTCATGCTTATCGCCAAAAAGGCCGCCATATTATTACTTCGATGATTGAGCACAAGGCGGTTTTAGACCCTTGCAAGCAGCTTGAAAAAGAAGGCTTTGAAGTGACTTATTTGCAGCCTGATGTTCATGGTGTGATTTCACCTAATCAGGTTGCAGAAGCGCTTCGTGAAGATACAATTTTAGTGTCTTTGATGCATGGCAATAATGAGCTTGGTGTGCTGACGGATATTGCTGCAATTGGTGAGTTAACTCGCGCTCGTGGTGTTTTTCTTCATGTAGATGCGGCGCAAACCACAGGTAAAGTTGAAATTGATGTAAATGCCATGAAGGTGGATTTAATGTCACTGACGGCTCATAAAACCTATGGACCAAAGGGCATTGGTGCCTTGTTTGTACGTCGTTCTCCGAAGATCAAGTTAGAGGCGCAGATTCACGGTGGTGGTCATGAGCGTGGTATGCGCTCTGGCACATTGGCAACGCATCAAATCGTTGGTATGGGTGAAGCGTTTCGTTTGGCGGGTGAAGAAATGGAGCAGGATTGTGCTCGTATCAAAGCTTTGCGCGAACGTTTGTGGTCGTCTTTGACTGAGTTATCTGGCGTGCACCTTAATGGTGACTCAGATAACCGCGTTGCCGGTGTGTTGAATGTGGGGTTCTCTGGTGTTGATGGGGAAGTGTTGTTGATGTCTTTGAGCGATATCGCAGTGTCTTCTGGTTCAGCTTGTACTTCCGCTAGTCTAGAGCCGTCTTATGTTTTACGTACGATTGGTTTGGCTGATGATCTGGCGCATAGCTCCTTGCGCCTTTCTGTTGGGCGCTTTACTACCGAGGAAGAGGTGAATTTTGCAGCCGAAACTATTAAAAACGCAGTGAGCCGTCTTAGATCTGTGGCTTGAGCGTAAGAATTAGTATTTTTATATCTGTTTGAATAAATAATGTTCGTTTGATCATACAATTTTAATGAATTGGTGCGTATAATACGCGCGCTGAACTTTTAAGTCCTGGGCCATGCAAAAGGCATCGCCCCTTTAAATTTAATTTGGAGTTATATCATGGCGTTAGAACGCACTCTATCTATCATCAAGCCTGATGCTGTTGCGAAAAACGTAATTGGCGAAATCTACACTCGTTTTGAACGCGCTGGTTTCAAAATCGTTGAAGCTAAAATGATTCAACTAGACGACGCACTGGCTGGTGGTTTCTACGCTGAGCACAAAGAGCGTCCTTTCTACAAAGATTTGGTTGCTTTCATGACTTCTGGTCCTGTTGTTGTTTCTGTTCTTGAAGGTGAAGGCGCTGTTCTTCGTCACCGTGAGCTTATGGGTGCAACTAACCCTAAAGAAGCTTCTGCTGGTACTTTGCGCGCAGATTACGCAACTTCTATCGATGCAAACGCTGTTCATGGTTCTGATTCTGTTGAATCTGCAACTCGTGAAATTGCTTACTTCTTCGGTAAGTAATTGACAGCTAGGACCTTTATGTCCGATCTGTTTTGTAAAAGCGGGCGCTAGCCCGCTTTTTTACAGAGGCTTCTGAAAAGACTTTTCTTTTCAGAGGCTTTTTTCGTTTACACTTAATGCTACCTACAGCAAGCGACATTGAATTATGACTGACATCAAAAAAGTAAACCTTTTGGGTTTATCCCCCGACAAACTGATTGAATTCTTTGAATCCATTGGCGAGAAGAAATTTCGCGCTACTCAAGTGATCAAATGGATCCATCAAAAGGGAGCGGAAAGCTTCGAAGAAATGACCGATGTCAGCAAGGCGTTACGTGCAAAATTAGAGCAGATTTGTGAGATTCGTGGTCCAGAAGTGGTTTCGCAGAATATCTCTACTGATGGCACGCGTAAGTGGATTATTCGTACTGAAGGGGGTAAAAACGATTGTGTTGAAACGGTTTTGATTCCTGATGGTGATAGAGCTACTTTGTGTGTGTCTTCGCAAGTAGGCTGCTCTTTGGATTGCAGTTTTTGCTCAACGGGCAAGCAAGGTTTTAATCGTAATTTAACACCCGCAGAAATTATTGGTCAGGTTTGGATCGCGATTAAATCGTTTGGCCCTATGGACCCTAATGGTCCTCGTCGTGTTACAAATGTGGTGATGATGGGTATGGGCGAACCATTGATGAACTTTGAGCCTGTTGTTGATGCGATGATCCTGATGATGCATGATCACGCTTATGGGTTGTCAAAGCGTCGTGTAACCTTGAGCACTTCTGGTGTTGTACCTAAAATCTATGAATTGGTAAAACGTACTGATGTGTCATTGGCGATTTCATTGCATGCACCAAACGATGCGCTGCGTAATGAGTTAGTGCCAATTAATAAAAAATACCCGATTGCTGAGCTGCTTGAGGCTTGTCAGTTTTATTTGGCAAACTTGCCAGATAAACGACACATCACGATCGAATATACCTTGATGTCAGGTGTGAATGACAATGAAGAGCAGGCACATGAATTGGCTGAGCTTCTTAAAGTATTGGAATGTAAAATCAACTTGATTCCATTTAACCCATTCCCTCATTCTGGGTATGAAAAACCGTCTAATAATCGCACTCGTCGTTTCCAGAAGATTCTGGCTGATGCCGGTTATACCGTTACAGTTCGAACGACTCGTGGCGATGATATAGATGCGGCTTGTGGTCAATTGGTTGGAGACTTTCAGGACAAAACTCGTCGTAGTCAAAAATACATAGAGTTGCGCGAAGTGAAGAGTTAATCTATTTGAATCATTGATTCTGTATATGACAAGGATGTCGGTATGCGTTTATTGCTATTTTTATTGTATTGTTTGCTTTGTACGTCTTGTGCCTATCAAGTTGTTTCTCCAGACCCGCCTCCTATTTCGGAATCTAAAAAGCTGTCGATTGTTCAGGCGCATCTTTTATTAGGGCAGTTGGGGTTGGCGAAAAAGAAACTGGACCAGATTGATGTTGCTTATCGGCGTCGTGATTATTGGCGATTGCTTAGTTTGTATTGGCTGAGTATTGAAGATTATAACAAGGCACTTTTGGTGCATGAAAAAGCTCTACAGAAGTTTCCCTATGATGATTTTATATGGAATAACTATGGAGTGCTTTTGGGGCTGAAGAAACATTGGGATGAGGCTTGTGAGGCTTTCGAAAAAGCAGGTGAAAAAGGCTTGTCAAAGCGTCAATCAGTGCAAATTAATCTTTCTAGGTGTGCTATACGTCAGAATCAAGTAAATTTAGCCGGAATCTATCTAAAACAAGCAAAAGAAATTGCGGATTTGCCTCTGATTGGTTTGATGACGGAGCTCAATCTTGTTTTAATACAGGGTAGTAATGACAAAGCTCGCTTAATTTTTAATAATATCCAGGCTGATAAAGAAACTGCCCGAGGATCGGTGCATTTTGATGAGTATAACTGTCTGTCGCGGCATTTAATTGCACGCGAAACTGACCCTACACTGTATTCATCTGCGAGTAATTTTACATGCCTGAATGGCTCAAGGTATTGACATGACAACTGAATTTCAAACGGATGCTTCTGTAAGTAAAACAAATATGGACACCATAAATATTGGTAATAGATTAAAGGCAAAAAGATTAGAGCTAGAGTTTGATGAAAGGCATGTTGCTACCGCACTAAAAATTCCTATCGATCAAGTTAGAGCACTTGAAGCGAATAATTTTAAATACTTCCGATCCATAACTTTTGCTAGAGGATTCTTGAAAAGCTATTGCCGTCTTTTAGGGATAGAGCCCTCTGAAATGTTACGCGCATTTGATAGCGAGCGAGAAGATGCAGAGCCAACAATTAAGCCTGTAGATAAGGTAAATAAGCAGACGAACTTTGGCGATCCAATCGTTATATTCATTTCTGTAGTTATTATTGCTGTTCTAGTATTTTTAGTTTTTTGGTGGCCTTCTCAGCCAAGCAAGCCTGTCGTGCCAAATGAAATTAAGAGTGAAGTAAGTGAGCCCACTACTGCACCTGAACCTGCTTCTAATGAATCTCTTATGGATGACTCAAATGAGCCTTTAGCTATTGCTAATGTTTCTAGTTCAAACTCTAGTACGGGTACGGATGTTGCTTCAGGAAATGATGAGCAAGCTGCTAGTGTTCAGGTTGATAAGCCCGCTGACAATGGTGGTGTTGTAACTGGTCTTTCTGCTGAAACAATGGCAATTCTGGAAGAAGCTGGCGTTAGGCCTGAAGATGTTGTTAGAGCAACGGCAGAAGTTCCTGCTGAACTTGTAGCAACGCCGAAAGTACCTTCTTATACTGATGAGGTTGAAATTGCTTTTGATGCAGATTGTTGGACTGAAGTGCGTGATGCTTCGGGTAAAATCCTGTTTTCTGGCGTGAAATCTGCTGGTAGTCAGTTATCACTAACTGGTAAAGCTCCTTATCGCGTCGTATTGGGTTACGCGAAAGGCGTTTCATCTTTGAAATACAAAGGTGAAGTATTCGATTTTTCTTCTTTTACAAATAAAGATTTGGCTCGATTTGAGCTCAAGTAGAGACTCTTATGCATTTTGAATCACCTATAAAACGCCGTCATTCTCGTCAGATCATGGTTGGGAATGTACCGGTTGGCGGTGGTGCGCCAATTAGTGTTCAGAGTATGACGAACACAGAAACTTGTGATGTTGATGCTACCGTGGCTCAGATTCGTGCTATTGCCGATGCCGGTGCCGATATTGTTCGTGTTTCTATTCCATCTATGGATGCTGCTGAAGCGTTCAAAAAAATACGTGAAGCCGTTTCGATTCCATTGGTCGCAGATATTCATTTCGATTATAAAATCGCTTTGAAAGTGGCTGAATATGGAGTCGATTGCCTTCGGATTAATCCAGGTAATATCGGCAATAAAGACCGTATTCGTGCGGTTGTTGATTGCGCTCGAGACAAAAATATTCCCATTCGTATTGGGGTTAATGCGGGGTCTTTGGAAAAAGATCTACAAAAGAAATACGGTGAACCGACTCCTGATGCTTTAGTTGAATCTGCTTTTCGTCAAATCCAATATTTTGATGAGTTGGATTTTCATGAGTATAAGCTGAGTTTGAAAGCATCTGATATTTTCATGACAGTTGAAGCATATCGTAAAATTGCCAGCCAAATAGATAATCCGCTGCATTTAGGGATTACTGAAGCTGGTGGGTTGCGTTCTGGTACAGTCAAATCTTCGATTGGTCTTGGTTTGCTTTTAATGGATGGAATCGGCGATACGCTACGAGTTTCTCTAGCGGCCGATCCTGTCCAGGAGATCAAAGTCGGTTGGGATATGTTGCGTAGTTTGAAGTTGCGTAATCGTGGCATTAATTTTATTGCTTGCCCAAGCTGCTCTCGTCAGAATTTCGATGTTATTAAGACAATGAATGAATTAGAAGAGCGTCTTGATGACATTACTGTCCCAATGGACGTTGCTGTTATTGGTTGTGTAGTGAATGGTCCGGGTGAAGCAAAAGAAGCGGACATAGGTCTTGCTGGTGGTTCGCCGAATAACTTGATCTATCAAGATGGTAAGCCGAACAGCAAAACGAAAAATGAAACGCTTGTTGATGATTTAGAAAGAATGATTCGTAAAAAGGCTCTCCTTAAAGAGCGGGAATTAGCCAATATCATTGTAAAAAATTAAGGATCCATTGTGGCTCGTAAAATTCAAGCGATCAGGGGAATGAACGACATTTTGCCTGATCAATCCTCTGTTTGGTTATATCTAGAAAAAACAGTGGCTGATGTTGTTAAGTCTTATGGGTATCAGCAAATTCGTTTTCCTATCGTTGAAAATACGGATTTATTTAAACGCGGTGTCGGTGAAACAACGGATATTGTAGAAAAAGAAATGTATACCTTTGATGATCGTAATGGTGAGTCTTTGACTTTACGTCCTGAAGGTACTGCAAGTTGTGTTCGTGCTGCGGATCAGGCAGGTTTGTTGTTTAATCAAACTCAGCGTCTGTGGTACACAGGACCGATGTTCCGTTACGAACGTCCTCAAAAAGGTCGCTATCGCCAATTTCATCAAATTGGTGTGGAATCTTTTGGTATGGGGTCTGCTGATATCGACGCTGAGTTAATTATTTTGTCCGCTCGATTGTGGAAAAAACTCGGTTTGTTGGAGCATGTTGAGCTGCAATTGAATACCATCGGCTTGGCGTCTGAGCGTGAAACTTATAAAGCAGCTTTAGTTGATTATTTGACTGAGTTTAAAGATCAACTGGATGAAGATAGTCAGCGCCGTCTAGGTACGAATCCATTAAGAATATTAGATTCTAAAGATGAGTCGACCCAGACAGTACTTAAAGACGCGCCAAATCTAGAGGATTTTATTGGCGAAGAGTCACAAGCTCATTTTGATCTTTTACAAGCTATCTTGAAAGCTAATGGTATATCGTATGTTATTAACCGCCGTTTAGTGCGTGGTTTGGATTATTACGGTAAAACTGTTTTCGAATGGGTTACGACACATTTAGGTTCTCAAGCAACCGTTTGTGCGGGCGGCCGTTATGACGGTTTGGTCGAGCAGCTAGGTGGAAAGTCAACGCCAGCTGTTGGTTTTGCTATGGGGATAGAGCGTTTAGTGCTTCTGCTTGAAACGTTAAACTTGACTCCAGATGAAGCGAAATTTTCTACTGATGTGTTTGTTATTAGTATGGGGGATGATGCAGAGCTTGCTTCTTTTGTTTTAGCTGAGCGATTGCGTGAAAAGAATTCAAACCTTGTCGTTTTGCGCCACTGTGGCGGTGGTAATTTTAAGAATCAAATGAAGAAAGCCGATCGTTCAGAGGCTCGTTTTACGATTGTTTTAGGACAGGACGAGATCGATAGCGGTATTTGTCAGGTAAAAGATATGTCAACGGGTGAGCAACTGCCTCATTCAATTGACGATGTTGCTGACTATATTAATGCCAAGTTGTAATTTGATTTAATGGAGTGTCGCTACTCATATATTTGGCGGCACCTTGCATGAGGAAGAAAAAGTGTCTGAATTAAAGACTGAAGAAGAACAAATCGAAGCGTTTAAATCATGGTGGAAAAAGAACGGCATAATGTTGGTCGTTGTTATCGCTGTTGCTGTTGGTGGTTATTTTGGTTGGCAGGGGTGGAAAACGAGCCAAGCTAACTATACTAGCGAAGCATCTGCGCTTTATCAAAACTTGGTCCAAGCCTCTGCTGATTTAAGTGATGAAAATAATCAAAAAACTGTCGTCTTTATCGCTAAGCAACTTGCCGATGATTATGGTGACACAGGTTATGCAATGTTCGGTCAATTATTCTTGGCTCGTGTAGATGCTGAAAATGGTAAATACGATGAGGCAATTAAGGCATTGGATGATGCTATTGCCAAAACAAAAGATATTTCTTTTGTGGCGATTGCGAATCTACGAGTAGCGCGATTAATGCTTCAAAAAGAGGATTATGCTGGCGCTATGGCTCGTGTTGAAAAAGTATCTGAAGAAGAGTTTGCTGCACAGCAGCAAGAATTGATTGGTGATATTTTAATCTCACAAGGTAAGCGTGATGATGCGCGTATTGCTTATCAGAAGGCTGGTGAGGCATTGGGCGTTGGTGTAAATCATCCATTGCTTGATATTAAACTTAAGGATTTGGTGAAAGGTTAACTATGAGCAAGTCTCTTTTTCTCGTCGTATTGTTTACTGCTTTGATCATTCAGGGTTGCTCTAACTCTCGTCCAGCTTTGCCAGACCTTCCTTCTATTGAAAGTAAGGTTAATTTAAAAACATCGTGGCGGACTGGTGTGGATGGTAATTTTGGTGAGTCTAGTGAACGTTTTAATCTTGTTGCAGAAAACGGTTCGTTGTTCTTTGTCACTGCTAAGGGAACGGTTTACGAACTTGCACAAGAGAATGGAAAGAAAAAAGATACTTTCTCAACTGAATATAGACCTAGTGCAGGTGTGGCGCGCCATGGTGACGTCGTATATTTTGGTACGTATGATGCTCAACTGATTGCCGTTTCTTTAACAAGTAAATCGATATTGTGGGAAAAGACGTTAAGTTCTGAAGTGTTGTCGGAAGGCTCTTATGCTGCCGGTAAATTGGCTATTCAAACTGCTGATGGCTGGTTAAGCGTACTTGATGCTGAAACGGGTGATACTCAGTGGCGTGCGAAAGAAGATTTGCCATCTTTGACAGTACGTGGTACAAGCGCACCAGTTATTGCTGACGGCAAGGTTATTGCTGGTTTTGCCAGCGGTAAGTTGAAAGCTTATTCGCTACAAGACGGTAATTTACTTTGGTCGTATGAGGTCGGTAAGCCTGAAGGGCGTTATGAAATAGAGCGATTAAGCGATATCGATGGTCGTTTAGTAGTAGAAAACGGTGTTGTTTATGCTGTTGCCTACAATGGTACGCTTGCCGCTCTTTCGATTGAAAATGGTCGCCCATTATGGCAGCGTAGTATTCCTAGTTCTGTAGGTGTTGCCGTACGAGGAGAGCTGTTAGTTGCGGTTGATATGACAAGTAAAGTCATTGCGTTGAACGCTAAAAACGGCACCGAGGTTTGGGAAAATAAAGATCTTGTAGACCGAGATTTAATTACGCCAGAATTTTTCCGTGACTATGTTGCTGTGATGGATCGCGGTGGTTATGTTCATTTACTTGATCTAACAACGGGCGAAGTTGCAGCTCATAAAGTAGCTGATAATGGCGTCCCACCAGGTAGTCGCATGGTGGCAAATGACAAGCAATTGTTTATTCTTACGCCGAACTCTAATGTGACGGCATTGAGCTATTGAAATCAGTTTCGATTTCTTTTAGCGATTTTTAAAGAGGCTGCCATCCCTTTTATAGGGGTGGTGGCCGCTTTGTATTTTTATAGGTAAAAAAATGATTCCAGTTATTGCATTGGTAGGTAGACCCAATGTTGGCAAGTCAACTCTCTTCAATCAATTGACGAGATCTCGTGATGCTTTGGTTGCCGATTATCCAGGCTTAACCCGTGACCGAAAATACGGTGACGGTAAACTTGGTGAACATGAATTTATCGTCATTGATACCGGTGGTATCAGTGGTGATGAGCAAGGTATTGATGAAAAAATGGCACGCCAGTCTTTGTTGGCGATAGAAGAAGCAGATGTTGTCTTGTTTCTTGTTGATGGCCGTCATGGCCTGAACCCTGCTGACGAGATGATCGCTAGTCATTTACGTCGTTCTAATAAGCAGGTTTCTCTTGTGGTGAATAAGACCGACGGTATCAATGAAGATATCGCTTTGGCTGATTTTTATTCATTAGGTTTTGGTGAGTTACACCCAATTGCTGCTTCTCATGGTAAGGGCGTACATGTCCTAATTGATAAGGTCATGTTGCCATTTGCAGAGCGTGTTGAAGAAGCCAAGAATCAAATTAGCATAGAGTCACGTGGCATTCGTATTGGTGTGGTGGGTCGTCCAAACGTGGGTAAATCTACATTGGTAAACCGCATGCTAGGCGAAGATCGTGTTGTGGTTTATGACATGCCAGGCACCACCCGTGACAGTGTTTATATTCCTTATGTGCGTAACGATAAAGAATATACTCTTATCGATACCGCAGGTATTCGTCGCCGTAAACATGTTAAAGAAGCGGTTGAGAAGTTTTCTATTGTTAAGGCTTTGCAAGCCATTCAAGATGCTAACGTAGTTATTGTAGTCATTGACTCCCATGAAGATTTGGTTGAGCAAGATCTACACATGATCGGTTATGTGTTGGATGCGGGGCGTGGTGTTATCATTGCCATCAATAAATGGGATGGTCTTAAAAAAGACGATCGTGAGCATATCAAGAGTGAAGTTGAGCGTCGTTTGGGTTTTGTCCCTTACGCTAAAGTGCATTACATCTCGGCCTTGCATGGTACTGGTGTCGGTGATTTGTACGATACGATTGAAAGTACTTACGAGTCTTGTTATGCCAAATGGACCACAAACCGTTTGACAAGAATTCTTGAAGATTCCATTGCAGAACACCAGCCTCCAATGGTGAATAGTCGTCGAATCAAGCTTCGATACGCTCACCAAGGTGGGTCAAATCCACCACGTATTGTAGTTCATGGTAATCAGACTGATTCTTTGCCAGGAAGCTATAAGCGTTATCTTGAAAATAAATTTAGAACTGTGCTGAACATTACTGGTACACCGATTATTTTTGAATTTAAATCGGCTGAAAACCCGTTTGCTCCTAAGAAATAATCGTTATTTTTAAAAGATAACTCAAGAATCTCTGAGTGCCTTTGTTATGCAGGGGGGCTTGGAGATTTTTTTATGTAAAATGTATGAAATCTCTTTCTAAATATAAGGTTATTCACTATTCTCGCGCCAATGGCATTAACTTTTTTATAAGCACTTTTTTTATAAGCATCGTTTGTACGTTTGCTTTCTTATTTTGTTCAAAGGACATCTATGAAAATCGCAATTCTTTCTCGTAATCCTCGACTTTATTCTACTCGTCGATTGGTTGAGGCAGGTGAACAGCTTGGGCATGAGGTAGATGTAATTGATACGATGCATTGTTATATGGACATTACAAGTAGCAACCCTTCCGTTCGTTACGACGGTAAGCCTCTGCCTAAGTATGATGCGGTTATTCCAAGAATTGGAGCATCAGTTACTTTTTATGGTACGGCTGTGGTTAGACAGTTTGAGATGATGGGCACTTACAGTATTAACGAGTCTGTGGCGATCAGTCGTTCACGTGATAAGTTAAGATCTTTGCAGCTTATGTCCCGTAAAGGCTTGGGTTTGCCTAAAACAGGTTTTGCGCACCATCCTGATAAGATAGGCGACTTGCTTAAAAATGTCGGTGGCGCGCCTGTAGTGATTAAGCTTTTGGAAGGTACTCAAGGTATTGGTGTCGTTTTGGCGGAGTCGAATAAGACTGCTGAGTCTATTATCGAAGCCTTTATGGGCTTAAAAGCTAATATCTTGGTGCAAGAGTATATCAAAGAAGCAGGTGGTGCTGATATTCGCTGTTTGGTAGTTGGTGGTAAAGTTATTGCTGCAATGAAAAGACAAGGTGCAGAAGGCGAGTTTCGCTCAAACCTTCACCGCGGTGGCACAGCGTCTTTAATTCGATTGTCACCTGAAGAAAGGCGTACCGCGGTAGAAGCTGCAAAAGTAATGGGCTTGAATATGTGTGGTGTGGATATACTAAGATCCAATAATGGCCCTCTTATTATGGAAGTTAACTCCTCACCTGGTTTAGAAGGTATTGAATCTGCAACCGGCAAAGACGTCGCTTCTATGATTATTAAGCACATTGAAAAAACGGCATTTTTGAGTAGCACAAAAACAAAAGGAAAAGGTTAATGGGGAAAGCAACTTTAACAATTGGCGGTGTAGAGATTCCGCTAGGTGGTACTGCTCGTATAAAACTGCCAATGGTAAAGTTGTATACGGACACGAACATGTCTATGCCGGTGTTTGTAAAGCGCGGCAAGCGTTCTGGTCCGACCTTGTTTATTAGCGCTGCGATTCATGGTGATGAGTTGAATGGTATCGAGATTATTAGTCGAATCATTCAAAGCAAATATCTTGAGAGTTTAAAAGGTACCTTGATCGCAGTGCCAATTGTTAACGGTTATGGCGTGTTGAGTCAAAGTCGTTATTTACCTGATAGGCGAGATTTAAATCGTTCTTTTCCAGGCTCTCAGCGTGGCTCCTTAGCGGGACGCGTTGCAGATCGTTTTTTGAGTGAGATTGTTTCTAAGGCAAATTACGGTATCGACCTTCATACGGGAAGTTTGCACCGTACCAACTTGCCGCAAGTGCGAGCGAATCTTGATGATCCTGAGACGCTGGCTATTGCAAGAGCCTTTGGTGTTCCTGTTTTGATGAACTCTAACCTTCGCGATGGCTCATTACGTGAATGTGCCAATGATGTTGGTGCTAAGGTTATTTTGTATGAAGCGGGTGAAGCGTTGCGCTTTGATGAGCTATCTATACGAGCTGGTGTGAAAGGTATTGTTGGAGTCATGAGGCATTTGGGAATGTTGCCTAAGTCGCGCAGTAAAAAGTCTCTGTCTGAGCCGAGAATTGCACGCAGCAGTAGTTGGATAAGAGCCACTGATAGTGGTTTTACAACACATATCAAAGAGCTAGGTGATCTTGTTGAGACCGGTGATGTGCTTGCTGAGATTAAAGATCCTTATGGTGATATTTTAGATAAGGTTTTGTGCAAAAATGGTGGGATTATTATTGGTAAGCAAAATATACCATTAGTTCAAGAAGGTGACGCTATGTACCATATTGCTCACTTTTCATCCCCAGATGAAGTGGCAGGACATGTGGAAAGTATGCAGGATGAGTTGATGGACAGTGAAGCGTCTTTGAATTTGATCGACTATAAGTCTTCTTGACTCGATGACTAATGTCATTTTTATTATAAATGTCATGACATAAGCATGAAACAAGTAATGATAGTGTCATCTTCACGTGCCATATCGTTTTTTCACTTTTTTTTCACTAAAATCTCAACTTCAAAAGTTGAGGTCTTTTCATGTTTATTCTTCGTGGTTTGGTTTATCTTTTTGCTGTTGCTGGCGTAGCTCAGCTTATCTCTTTGGAAGGGTATCAGTCGCTAACTGCTGCTGAATACAGTGAGCAAACTCTTACTGAGCATCTGCAAGACTTCATGTCTTTCTTTAGCTGCATGTTATTTCTTTATGCTGCGCGTTTAGACGCAAAATTAAATATAGCCGCGACATTGCTCGGAGCTTTGCTGGCGATGATGTTTGTGCGTGAATCTGATTCTTTATTGGATCAGTATGTGTTTGATGGGGCGTGGCAAAGCATTGTAAGTATTATATTTATATGTGTTTTAATTTTTCTATGGGGGCGGTTTTCTTCAATTTACGCTTCTTTAAAAGAATATTCTCTACAATCTAGCTTTGGTACTTTTCTCGCTGGATTTGTCACTATACTGGCGTTTTCTAGGTTGATGGGTCGTAGTTCATTTTGGCAGGCTGTAATGGGCGATTCCTATATGCGTCTTGTTAAGAATATTGTAGAAGAGGGGATTGAGACATTAGGTTATACCTTAATCTTAATCTCTGCTATTGAGTTGATTATTGCTTGTCGTAGACGCAGTAAGCTAGCAAAGATAGAGCATAACTAATTTCTAATGTAATGAAAAAAACGCGCCATGTTGAATAAGCATGACGCGTTTTTTTATGTCTGTCTCTTTGTGAACTTAATTTGGAGATAAGCTTACTGTTGGCGAGACTTTACTTTTGTCTTGCGGCGTTTTGCTGGAGCAGTTGGCCCACCATTAATACGGCTACTTGCAGGTTTGGCATCGTTGCTCGTTTTGCGGCGAGCTTTTTCTGCAGCGGCATTCTTCTCCATAGTTGGTCTGTTTGACGTATGGGAAGCGCCAGTAGCTTGGCCTGGTTTGGCTTTTTGAGGGCGACGATGGATCTGCTTATCTTTCTCTTCAGCTGGCACCAATTTGTTATCACCATGACCTATAAGGTCAGGGCGTCCCATTTTGATTAAAGTGTTGCGTAGGTCTTGCCAGTTGCTTGGATCGTGATAACGCAAGAAACCTTTTTGTACCGTACGTTGCTTGGCATCTTTGGGTGTATAAACGTCTTCGCTTTTATAGGTAACTGGTTTTAGTGGGTTTTTACCAGAATGATACATAGCTGTCGCTAATGACATGGGCGAAGGATAAAAGGTTTGTACTTGGTCCGGTTTGAAGTCGTTGGTTTTCAACCACACAGCAAGGTTAAGCATATCCTCGTCTGAACTGCCCGGATGGGCGGCGATAAAGTAAGGGATTAAATGCTGCTTCTTGCCTGCTTCTTTGGAATATTTATCAAACATGCGTTTGAAGCGGTCATATGTACCCATACCTGGCTTCATCATTTTTGATAAAGTGCCTTGCTCTGAGTGTTCTGGAGCAATTTTCAGTAAGCCACCAACGTGATGGGTGACGAGCTCACGAACGTACTCAGGATCTTCTACAGCAAGGTCATAACGTAAACCGGAGGCGATAGATACGGTATGAATACCTTCAACCGCACGAGTCTTACGATATAGTTGTGTTGTTGGGCTATGATCTGTATTCAAGTTGGAGCAAATGGTCGGATAAACACAAGACAGTTTACGGCACGACGCTTGTACTTCATCGTCGTTACAGTTCAGGGTGTACATGTTGGAAGTAGGTCCGCCAAGGTCAGAAATATGCCCTGTGAAACCTGGCACCTTGTCCTTGATATCTTCAATTTCCTTCAAAATTGATTCGTGTGAGCGAGATTGAATCACTCGTCCTTCATGCTCGGTAATCGAACAAAAAGTACAGCCACCAAAACAACCACGCATAATGTTGATCGATGTTTTGATCATGTCATAAGCAGGAATACGGGCTTTTTTGTATTTCGGGTGCGGCACACGTGCATAAGGTAAATCAAACACGCCGTCCATTTCAGGTGTTTCCAATGGAATCGGTGGCGGATTTACCCAGATTTCTTTCTTGCCATGTTTTTGAATCAGTGCGCGTGCGTTATGCGGGTTTGATTCAAGGTGCAAAATACGTGATGTGTGCGCGTATAAAACAGGGTCTTTAGAAACTTTTTCAAAAGAAGGTAAACGAATATAGGTTTTTTCAGGATCGAGCTTTTCGCCACGACGAAGTGGAGCAGGAATTACGCGAATAGGCATTACGTCGGACTCTTCTTCGTCCTTTGTCTGACACTTACCTTCTGGAATATATTCATAAGGGCTGTAAATTTGTTCTACTTTGCCGGGCCAATCCACACGAGTCGAATCGATTTCTGTATAGCCGCCAGGTGGGGTATTTCGAACAATAGTCGTGCCGCGAATATCGGTTAACTCATCAAGTGTTTTACCCATAGCCATCTGATGGGTTACTTCAATCATGGCGCGTTCAGCATTGCCGTAAAGTAAAATATCGGCAGTCGAATCGATTAGCACTGAACGGCGCACTTCATCACTCCAATAATCATATTGGGCAATACGGCGAAGGCTGGCTTCAATACCGCCAATCATCACTGGTACATCATGGAAGGCTTCTTTACAACGCTGAGAATAAACAATAACCGCGCGATCAGGACGTTTTCCGCCAATGCCATAAGGTGTATAAGCATCATCATTACGTACTTTCAAGTCGGCAGTGTAGCGGTTGATCAAGGAGTCCATATTGCCTGCAGTAACGCCAAAGTACAGGTTAGGACGACCAAGACGCATGAAATCTTCAGTGTTACGCCAATCTGGTTGATCGATGATGCCGACGCGATAACCTTGCGCTTCTAATAAGCGACCTAAAACCGCCATACCAAAACTAGGGTGATCCACATAAGCATCACCTGAAACTATGATTACATCACAGCTGTCCCAGCCAAGAGCGTCCATTTCTTCTCTTGTAGTTGGTAGGAAGGGCGAAACGCCATAACACTCAGCCCAATATAATGGGTAAGAAAAGAGTTCTTTGGCGGTTTTATGTCGTTTGATCATTGTTTACTCTTGGTATCGGGCGTAATGGCTAGCGATATTCTTTGTCATTACGAGGATACATGGCTTATCGGTGAAAAATTGTGCTGCATTATCCCAGAAAAAACCTAGGGTAGACAGCCTAATCTAGGTCTATTCAGGCTTATATTCTCTAAGGTTGAATACGCCATACACTTTCTTCAAATATGTTGTGTTCTTCCTCTTTATACTGAGGATTGGTCAGTGCTAGGTTTTCCGAGGCGATTTTCTGAATTTGACTCCCCCACAGTGATACAACACTATCTTCATTGACAGAAAACGGCGGACCTTGTTTGTCGCCATCATACTGTAATGAAACCAATAGCACACAAGCAGATGAAGACAAACGATCAAGTGTATGGGTAACATACTCTTTACGTTTTGAATCTGGCATGGCTATCATTGCTGCGCGATCATAACAGGCATCAAAATCGGTTTCGTTGAATTGAAAATAGTCACCCTCGACAATGCGTAGAGGCAATCCGTCAACACTATGAACTTTTAAATCGCCTTCTTGATGTGTTTCAAAGGCCAAATCGTTATCACCTAAAAACTGAATCACCGCTAGAGAAGATAGCTCAACGCCTGTAACCTGATAACCTTGCTCAGCTAACCAGATCATGTCATTGGACTTTCCACATAAAGGCACAAGAATTCGACTTCCTTTTGGCAAGACAGGCCAGAACTCTATTAGCTTTGGGTTGACGCCTTCTTGATGAAAGCCAATACGCCCTGTTTTCCATCGATCCAACCAAAATTCATTTGTAATCACGATAACCTCGTTAAATTAGGCTTGTTTATGTTCTATGTGTATTGTATTTGTCTTATTTTACGTCGAACAATTCGTAATGCAAAAAATCCATTATAGACGGCAAAAAAGTTTTTTAGCTGCCTATTTTTCGCATTTTACACATAGATTGTTGCAGTCTTCCATATGGAGTTTTTATGTCTTTAGACCACGCGCCAGATCATATCAAGCTGGCTGTTGATCTTATTGAGTTGCTTGAAAGTCACGATATTGATCCAAGTGTCGCTGTTGGTGCTTTGACCATTGCTTTGAGAGACTTTCAAGCGAAGCTTGAAAGAATAGATAAAGAGCAAGCGAAGCTTGAAAGAATAGATAAAGAGCAAGCGAAGCTCGAAAATACAGATAAAAAAGTAAGTGGAGCTTGAGTGAATAGACCAAGAAGAAACAAAATAGTTTCTCAGAGGCTTCATTCGAACTCGACGAGTTAAATTAAAATTGTTTTACCAATAGAATAAAAAAATAAGAGGTTCTATCTATGCAATTAATTGCACTTGTTGCCACAGCACTTGTCGCTCTTTTACATCTATACATTATGTACATCGAGATGTTTCTTTGGGATAAACCTAAAGGCATGAAAATATTTGGCTTGAAACCGGAATTTGCCAAAGCGAGCAAGGTAATGGCTGCGAACCAAGGGCTTTATAACGGTTTTCTTGCTGCGGGGTTATTGTGGGGGTTGTGGCTTGGTGTGGCAGGCTCACAGGTGACAGTTTTTTTTTTGCTTTGTGTGGTTGTTGCTGGTGTTTACGGTGCGATTACCTCAAGCAAGAAAATATTGTTTGTACAGGGATTGCCTGGGGTGATTGCTTTAATTGCGGTTTTATCAGCAGCTTAGCGAATACATTAAGAGGGGGAGGGTTATGTCGGTAAAAGAAAATATGCAGCTGATGGCGTCTTATAATCAATGGATGAATCAGGCTGTTTATAAAGCCGTTGGTGAGTTAAGTTATGCCGATCTAGTTGAAGATAAAGGTGCATTCTTTGGCTCTGTGCTAGGCACGCTTAATCACAATTTAGCGGCTGATATTATTTGGCTGAAACGCTTTGCAGACCATTTCATTGAGCTTTCTAGTCTAGATCTTGTTCGTGCGTTAGAGCGTCCGGCTGAGCTTAATACTCAGTTGTTTGATGATTTACTCTTATTGCAACGTAAACGTTTCGAGCTAGATAAGCAGATTATTACCATGATGGATGAAGTAACCGACGAGATGCTAGCATCGGCATTGGTATATAAAAATATGAAGGGGATTGATCATTCTCAACGGTTTGGTTTTACGCTGCAGCATTTTTTTAACCATCAGACCCATCATAGAGGGCAGATAACTACCTTGCTTTCACAAATGGGAATTGACGTTGGTATTACTGACTTGATAATCACCATTCCACGCATGTAATTGTTATAATGCGCATAAATCTTATTTAAAAAGAGTTCTATTGTGCACACACTTGACCAACTTAACCGTGGAGAGTTGAAAGGCATTGTTCGCCTGCAGCTATCTGAGAATTTAACAGTTTTTCCTGAGGCTATCTTTGATCTAGCTGAAAGCCTAGAAATTTTAGATTTATCGAATAACAGTTTAAGTGAGCTACCAGCAGATTTATCACGTTTTAAAAAACTTCGTATACTTTTTTGCTCGAATAATCGCTTCACGCAATTGCCAGAGGTTCTAGGGCAATGCGAGAACTTGGAGATGATTGGTTTTAAAAGCAATCAAATTACTAGCGTGTCTTCTGATTCGTTGCCGACATTGACCCGTTGGTTAATTCTTACCGATAACAAAATTGACTCTCTTCCAGAGGATTTTGGAAAGCTAATACGTCTACAGAAGCTGGCTTTGGCGGGAAATCGTTTAACATCACTGCCTGATTCTATCGTTAATTGTCGCAACCTAGAATTGGTTCGCCTTTCGGCTAATCAGCTGGTGGCTTTCCCTGATGCCTTATTGGAGTTGCCTCGTTTGGCTTGGTTGGCATTCTCTGGCAATCCATTTTGTGCCGAGCGTGATCCGCATAATGAATTTAAAACGGTGCAATTTCGTGATTTGGAATTGCATCAAGTATTGGGACAGGGAGCATCAGGTGTTATTTCCTTAGCGACTTGGCGTGAAAATACCTTTGATTTTTCAGAATCTGTAGCCATCAAGGTATTCAAAGGTGAGGTAACCAGTGATGGTTATCCTGAGGACGAACTTGATGCATGTCTTGCTGTCGGTAACCACAGTAATTTGGTTCAACCTTTGGCAAAAGTGACGGAGGCTGATTGTTCTGCACTGGTGATGGAGCTGATTCCTGCACATTATACGAATCTAGGTCAACCACCAAGTCTTGTGTCTTGCACACGCGATACTTTTGCGGTGGATCAGCAATTCTCGATAGATAAAATAATTCGAATTGTTGAGCAAGTAGATCAGTTAGTCGCGCATTTTTGTGAGAAAGAAGTCAGCCATGGCGATCTTTATGCCCATAACATCTTAATCAATGAAGAAGGTCATGTATTGTTTGGTGATTTTGGTGCGGCATCAAAATATGCTAATTTATCGCCTCAGCAGCAGAAAGGGATTGAGCGAATAGAGCGACGAGCTTTAGGCTTCTTTATCGATGATATGTTGAGCTTGTGTGTTGAAGAAGATCGAAATAGCGACCTTTATAAATTGCTACGCTCTCACGCATTTTCCTAGATTATAAAGTTGTTTTAAACCTTATTTGTTAGGTAAAAAGTGCCCCGCATCTCATGCTCATGAAATGCGGGGCACTTTTACGAACTTAGTACTCTCTTAACCAAACTTAGTGTTTTCTAAGCCAAATGCTTAGAGCATTTGTTTGGCTTTTTCTGTTAAGCGAATGGTTTGATCGCAAGCATTTGCCAGCTCAATACCTTTCTTAACAAAATGACGGCTGAAGTATTCTTTATGCTCGTCGTGCTCATGGAAGTTATGAGGTGTTAGTACCGCCGTTAGAACAGGTACTTCCGTTTCCAATTGAACTTGCATTAAGGCGTTACAAATTGCCTGAGCAACAAAATCGTGACGGTAAATACCACCATCTACAACCAATGCCGTACCTGCAATAGCGGAATATTGCCCACTTTTTGCTAGCAGTTTTGCTTGTAATGGAATTTCGTAGCCACCAGGTACGGAGATAACCTCAATTAAAGAAGCATCGTAACCGCGAGAGACTAGTTCGTTTTTAAAGCCTTCAACGCAATTTAATACAATATCTTCGTGCCAAGTAGCATGAAGAATAGCGATGCGTTTTGTAGCAGGAGTGAAATCAATGTTATTCGTTGAGCTCTGATTCATTTTTTAATCCTAAATATCTAAGGTGAATCAGGGCGAACGGGCAGGCAAATACACCACTTTTAAATGGCATACCTTAAATCGGGCGTAGCAAAAGTTGCTAAGCCAATATAGGTCTTGTCTGACGCGCTCTCTATCATCCGGACTATAACCGTCGGCTCTGGAATCACACCAGATCTGCTGACCCTAAAAGAAAGGCTTCTTAAAGGCGCTCGCGGGCTTAGATTTTAGTTTAAACAAAGTCTTTACCGCCGGTGGGGAATTTCACCCCGCCCCGAGAACGAAGTCGGATAAATCCGACTGGTGAAATATACTCGTTTTCATCCTTGACTGTCAAAGAGTCTGCTCTTGTCAATTGTGGCGATTTTGTGACAATTTTGCCGTTAATTAATGGTTTAAATAACAAAAAGTAACTAATAACTGATAGTGCTTGGTAGAGCTTATTATCTAGCGCTATATAATATGAGCTGTTAAAATTCAGATTGCTCACTATAATGACCTTTTAGTCAAGAATGGTGTATCGGAAAAGTGGTTCTAGAATGGAGTCTCATATAGTGCACATTAAAAAGTTGCTTCTACAAAGCGTCCTGCTTGGTTCTTCTTTATTTGGACTAGCTGCTTGCAGCTCAGTTAATAAAAACGTTGCTCCAGATGAAGATACATATGAGATAGAAGACGTTGCTCAAACCAATGAGGCTGATTATCTCTGCAATAACATGCCTTTAAATATATTTTTTCATGCCGAACAAGCCCAGTTATCTTGGAAAGAAAAAACCTATGTACTTACTCATGCAATAAGCGCCTCTGGTGCATTTTATTTGGGTGAAGGCCTATCTTTTTGGATTCATGGTGATGAAGCTGAATTAGAGTTTAATGGCGTAGAAAGAAATCATTGCCGCCTTGTTCGTGTTGAATCCTAAACCTGAACATCACTCATTCTAAATAGTGGTGTTTTCATCCCGTCAAATTTGCAATCCGTGTACAATGGCCTCATTCGCGTCCTGTGGCGCTTGATTATATTGTAGAGAATGCATGAGCAAGTTATTTGTAATGGGTATGGGGCCCGGTGATTTAGGCTTGGTGGCACCGAATGCCACCAAAGCATTGGCAGTTTGCAGTGATTGGGTTGCTTACGGCTACTATTTAGATTTACTGGGTGAGCTAAGCGAAGGAAAAACCTTTCATAATCTGCCATTAGGTGAAGAAATAGGCCGCGCACGCTTGGCTCTTGACTTGGCTGCGCAAGGAAAAAATACTGCTTTGATTTCCAGCGGTGACATTGGCATTTATGCAATGGCGACTTTGGTATTTGAATTGCTGGATATGCAGTTACAAGGCAAAGAAAATCATCCTGAATGGCTGGATGTGGATATTGAAGTTATCCCAGGTATTTCTGCTATGCAAGCGGGCGCTAGCCGAGTTGGCGCCATGCTTGGCCACGACTTCTGCACTATTTCATTGTCTGATTTATTAACTCCTTGGGAAACCATCGATAAGCGCTTGCATGCTTGTGGCGCTGGCGATTTTGTTGTGTCTTTTTACAACCCCGTTTCGAAAAAACGCGATTGGCAATTGAACCACGCTCGTGATGTTTTGTTGCAATATCGTCCTGCTACCACACCAGTCATGATTGGCCGTCAATTAACTCGTCCTGAAGAAGATATTACCTTTACGACGCTTGGCGAATTAGATGCCAAAGACGTGGATATGTTTACCATGGTTAGTGTCGGGAACTCCGACACCAAACACATAGTCAATGGTGAGAAGAATTGGATTTACACGCCGCGCGGCTATTCTAAGAAGCTTTAAGAGCTCTTATAAACGTTTTAGCTCTTTATAAAATATAAGGGAAATAAATGAAGGTTTACTTTATTGGCGCAGGCCCAGGCGATCCAGACTTGATGACGGTAAAAGCCGTCAAAACCATGGAACGTTGTCCGATTGTTCTTTATGCGGGTTCTTTGATTCCACCGCAGGTGATTGATAGTGTTCGTGGTTCAGCAGAGGCAATTTACGATACAGCGGAAATGAATTTGGATGAAACAACAGCAGTCATCGAAAAAGCCGCGCAAGAAGGCAAAGACGTTGCCCGTTTGCAGTCTGGTGATCCGGCTCTTTATGGCGCGATTGGCGAGCAAATTCGTCGTTTGGAAGCCTTAGATATTGATTACGAAGTGATTCCGGGTGTCAGTGCGGTTGCGGCATCGGCTGCGTTATTGCGTAAAGAACTGACGTTATCTGGTGTTTCACAAACCGTAATTATGACTCGTTATGAAGGTAAAACTCCCTTCCCAGAACGAGAGCGTTTGCCAGCTTTGGCGCAAAGTGGCGCGACGTTAGCGATTCATCTTGGTATCACTCGTATCCATAAAATCGTCGAAGAACTCATTCCTCATTATGGCGAAGATTGCCCTGTTGCTGTGTGTTATCGCACTAGTTGGCCAGATCAAGATTATGTTGTGGGAACTTTAGCGGATATTGTTGCCAAAGTAAGAGAGAAAAAATTCACTCGTACCAGTTTGATATTGGTCGGAAAGGTATTAGACACGGAAGATTTCGCGGATTCCTATTTATATGATAAAGGACAAGCGCATATCTTTCGTAAGATACACAAGTCTAAGAAAACATAATTTTAAAATACTATCCCTGAAAGTAAGAAGGATGAATCATGCAGTTGAATAAAATTCCAACAACAATTGTGACTGGCTTTTTGGGCAGTGGTAAAACAACGTTATTATCTAATGTGCTAAAGCAAGCGGCTGGAAAGCGTATTGCCGTGATCGTCAATGAGTTTGGCGAACTAGATATCGATTCTGATCTATTGCGCTCTTGTCCTCTTGATTGCCCAGAAGGTGTAGAAGAGGGAAGCCAGCGTAGTGACGACGGTTTTTACGAACTGGCGAATGGTTGTATTTGCTGCACCGTAGAAGAAGAGTTTTTGCCAGTGATGCAGCAGCTGGTTGCTCGTCGTGGTGATATTGATCATATCTTGATTGAAACCAGTGGCTTGGCGTTACCAAAGCCTTTGGTGCAAGCCTTCAACTGGCCGGGAATTAAAGAGCATTGCACAGTCGATGCAGTGATTACCGTGGTGGATGGTGCAGCAGTAGCGGCAGGCCGCTTTGCTCATGACGAAGACAAAGTACAAGCACAACGTCAAGCTGACGAAAGTCTGGATCATGATCCTAGCTTGCAAGAATTGCTGGATGATCAGTTAAGCGCGGCTGACTTAGTTGTGGTCAGTAAAAATGACTTGTTGAACGATGAAGAGCGTGCTCGTGTGCAAGCGATTATTGCTCATGAAGTGCCAAGTACAGTCAAAACTGTTTATATCGAAAACGGCGAAGCCGCGTTGGATGTCTTGCTAGGTATTGACGCTGCAACAGAAAGCCGAATTGACGAAGTACATAACCACCACGATCATCATCATGCCCATGGCGCGCATCACGATCATGCTCATGATCATTTTGATTCTTTTGTCGTGACATTGGGTGAGGTTCAGTCTGATCTTTTGCAAGAAACCCTGACTCAACTTGTGGAAGAACACAACATCTTCCGTGTCAAAGGCTTTGCGGCAGTACATGGCAAACCAATGCGCCAAGTGTTTCAAGTGGTAGGAACTCGTCTAGATCGCTACTTTGATCGCCTATGGCAACCTGAAGAAGTGCGCAAAACGCAGTTAGTGTTTATCGGTAAAGGCATCAGTAAAGAGCAGATTGAGAATATTCTTCATGATGCTTTGAGTGCTTGATATTTGAACGAAGCGGCTGCGCTCGTGACGCTGTGGATAAGAGTCGAATAATCTGATGACAAGATTGATTTAGTAAACAAACTGGAGAAATAGTGCACTTATTAGCAGCCAAACCGGGTGGCTTTGTTGACGATGAAGGGATTGTCGATCTTAGGCAAACACCTGCGGACTTAGTGATTTTGGCCGCGGCTGATAGTGTGCTCGGTGCGCTTGGTAGCGCTCTTGATCAGATCCTTTCTCTTCATCGTGCCAATGATGGATGGGACAACACACGATTACCGAGTGTTCGCCTTGCCAATTGGATGCAGTTGGTCAAACCTGCCGCTTACGATTTATACGAACACAAGGTGATCGATCACGCTAAAGTGGTCGTCGTTTCACTACTCGGTGGCGAGCACTATTGGGCGTATGGTTTTCAGCGCTTACAAGACTGGGCGAAAGCGAAAGCTGGCCGAATACTGATTGTGGTGCCGGGGGATGACTCGCAAGATCCATCACTAATGAACGTCTCCACCGCGAAACCAGAAGACTGCCATCGAGTGTGGCGCTACTTGCGTGAAAGTGGACAAATAAATGCTCAGCAGTTGTTCTATTTTCTCGCAGAGCGTTACTTTGGGAAGCCTTTTTCTTGGCAAGAGCCAGCCCCTTTACCCAGTACGCTAATCTATCATGCAGGTTATTCGACGGGGTTTGCTCAGTGGCAGAGCCACTATTCAGAGCCATTAGCAGACGCTCGTCCTGTCGCTATTCTGGCGTTTTATCGTTCTCATTTACAGAGCGGTAACACCGCTATGTTTGATGGTCTGATTGAGATTTTAGAGCAAGAAGGGCTGGTGCCCTTGGCCGTGGCGGTGAGTTCACTCAAAGATGATGTGTCGGTGGGTCTGATCGAATCATTAGTGGAGCGTACCCAAGCTAAGGTCATTTTAAATACCACAGGCTTCGCGGCGAATCGTGTCGGGAGCCCTGATTTAGCCTCTGAACCGACGGATTTTCAATCTGCCTTTGCTTCGCCCATTCCGGTTTTGCAGTTGATTCTTTCTGGTAGTACCGAAGACGATTGGCAAGCGCAAACCCAAGGCTTACGCAGCCGTGATGTAGCCATGCAAATCGTTTTGCCGGAAATGGATGGACGCATTATTACTCGTGCTGTCAGTTTTAAAGCTTTAAGTCATTACAACGATATCGCCCAAGTAGATTTAGTGCGTTACGAATTGCATGAAGAGCGTGCGCGTTTTGTCGCTCAACTTGCCAAGCGTTTTGCGAATTTAGCCAGCAAACCAAACCACGAAAAGCGCATCGCTTTTGTTTTAGCCAATTACCCAACCAAAGACGGTCGTATTGGCAATGGTGTGGGTTTGGATACGCCCGCCTCGACGGTGAATTTATTAAAAGCGCTAGAGAGTGCAGGTTATCCGATTGAGAATATTCCCGATCATGGTAATGCCTTGATCGAAGAATTACTTGGTGCGGTTACCAACAATCCTAACACCTTGCATGAACGTGGTTGCTGGCAAAGCCTCGCCTTAGAAGACTACTTAAAGTACTTTTATCTGCTCCCGTTGGAATGCCAAAACGCAGTTTGGGATCGTTGGGGACCCCCAGAAGACGATCACAAATGCCGCGAGCAAAATGGTCAGCGTCGTATCATGTTGGCTGGGATTCGCTTAGGTGAAACCTTTATCGGTATTCAGCCTGCCCGTGGTTTTAATCTAGATCTTGCGGCGAACTATCATGACCCTGATTTGATTCCGCCTCATAGCTATTTGGCTTTTTACTTTTGGTTGCGTCATGTCTATCAAGTGGATGCTTTTGTACATGTGGGTAAGCACGGTAACCTCGAATGGTTGCCGGGCAAAGGAACTGCCTTGTCGGCTTCTTGTTGGCCAGATATTGCTCTAGGTCCGATGCCGCATTTTTACCCTTTTATCGTCAATGATCCGGGCGAGGGCGCGCAAGCCAAGCGCAGGACTCAAGCAGTGATTATCGATCACCTTATGCCGCCCATGACCCGTGCCGAAACCTATGGCGACATGGCCGAGCTCGAAAACTTAGTAGACGAATATTACCAAGCCATGGGCATGGACGTGCGCCGAGAAGCCTGGCTGCGCGAGCAAATTCTCAAAAAAGTTCAAGAGTCCCATTTGTTAGAAGAGCTTACCGGCGTTGAATCTGGTAATGACGATGCTGTGCTGGAAGAGCTAGATACGTATTTATGTGAGATAAAAGAAGCACAAATTCGTCATGGTTTGCATCGTCTAGGAGAATTGCCCGAAGACGATAAGCTCGCTGATACACTGGTGGCTTTGTTACGTTTACCGCGCGGTAGTGAGATAACCAGCCAAGGGATACTTCATGGGTTAGTCAATGATTTTTCATTGGAACAAGACGATTTTGATCCGATGAAAAGTGAGCGTACGCTTTGGCTTGGCAATAAGCCCGAGCTTCTACAATCCATTAGTGAACTAGTTTGGCGCACCCATGCGGATACCAAAGAGCGTTTAGAGCTATTGGCTAAATCGCTGGTGAAAAGTCATTTGATTGGTGACGATTCAACAGATGAGTTAGCAACAAAGTTACCTCAAACAGCCGCGATACTGGCTCACAGTAAAAAGCGTTTGTTAGTCGCTTTACAGCAAAGCGCGCATGATGAAATTCAAGCGTTAATAACTGGTTTGGCGGGTGGCTTTATTCCCCCCGGCCCAAGTGGCGCGCCGACACGAGGCAGACTCGATACCTTACCAACAGGGCGTAATTTTTTCTCTGTCGATAACCGGGCGATTCCGTCGCCTGCGGCCTGGGCGATTGGTCAGATGTCGGCCGAAGCGCTGATTCAACGACACTTACAAGAACATGGTGATTACCCGACAGATCTAGGCTTGTCCGTTTGGGGAACCGCTACCATGCGAACGGGCGGCGATGATATTGCTCAAGCTTTTGCGCTGATGGGTATTCGTCCGATTTGGGCGCCAGGATCAAACCGTGTGACGGACTTTGAAATCTTGTCTTGTATGCAATTAGGCCGTCCACGAGTGGATGTGACTTTGCGAGTCTCCGGCTTCTTTCGTGATGCTTTTGCCAACGTAATGCGACTCTATGATGCGGCCGTGCAAGCCATCGCAAGCTACCAAGAACCCGGTACAGGCAATGTGATTCGTGCCAATGTGGAAGCGCGAAAAAGCAAACTACTTGCTCAAGGCATGAGTGAAGTTGAGGCGAATCGTCAAGCGACTTATCGTGTATTCGGAAGTAAACCTGGGGCTTATGGTGCGGGGTTGCAAGGTCTTATTGATGAGCGTTGTTGGGACACCAAAGCGGATCTTGCCGAAGCGTATGTAAACTGGGGCGGTTATGCTTATGGTTCTTATAGCGATGACACTGATAACGATGGCGTTAAGAGCCAAGGCGAAGGTGTCGAAGCGAAAGACGCCTTTGTTGAGCGCTTGTCTCAACTGGATGCGGTGGTGCAAAACCAAGATAACCGCGAGCACGATATTCTCGATTCAGACGATTATTATCAATTCCAAGGAGGCATGACCAACGCTGTCACCGAGTTTAGTGGTCAAGCGCCGAGCGTTTATCATAGTGATCACTCTAACCCGAGCTCGCCAAAAATTAGGACCTTAAAAGAAGAGTTGAATCGTGTGGTGCGCTCACGAGTGCTGAATCCTAAATGGATCGAAGCTATGCAAACCCATGGCTACAAAGGCGCGTTTGAAATGACCGCTACCGTGGATTATTTATTTGCTTACGATGCGACCACCGATCTGGTGGCCGATTATCAATACGAGCAAGTTACCGATCGATTGTTGCTTGATCCAGAAAACCAAGCCTTTATGCGTGATAATAATCCCCATGCGCTAGAAGAAATGGGTGAGCGCTTATTAGAAGCCATACAGCGTGGCATGTGGCAAAATGCCGATGAGCACCGTGAAAAAATTCAATCCTTGTTGCTTGATTTAGATCAGCAACAAGAACAACGTCAGTGATCTTGGGCAGAAGATCTATTGTAACCTTGCTGGTCGAGTCTACACTCACTACCAGCTGAGATGATTAAAGTAGAGAGAAATGATGAGTAATAAAGAACAGGCCAAAAAGGGCATTATGATTTGTGGTCACGGCAGTCGTGATAAAGACGCTGAGCGTGAATTTGGCCTAGTGGCGAAAGGACTTAAAGCGCGTTATCCAGACCTTCCTGTGGAATACGGCTTTTTAGAGTTTTCTGCACCGAATATTCATATGGGATTAGACAGCTTAGTGAGTCAAGGTGTAGAAGAAATCTACGCTGTGCCAGGTATGCTGTTCGCTGCTACCCATGCGAAAAACGACATTCCTTCTGTGTTGACGACGTATGAAGAAAAACACCCAGGTTTAAAAATCACTTATGGGCGTGAATTAGGCCTACAAGATGACATGATCGAAGCGTTCCAAGCGCGTATTTATGAATCCCTTGGTCTTGATCCAGAAAATCCACCAGAAACTCTTTATGACACCCTTTTGGTGGTAGTTGGTCGTGGTACATCTGATACTTCTGCCAATGCCGAAGCGGCTAAGTTGACGCGTATCGTTAACGAAAACATGGGCTTTGGATGGGCGGATACTGTCTATTCTGGTGTGACTTACCCTTCTGTTGGTGTGGGCCTTGAAAAGCTAATGAAACTTGGCTTTAAGCGTATTGTTGTCGCACCATATTTCTTGTTCACTGGTCGTTTGATCAAGCGTATTCAAGGTTATGTGGACAAGGTGGCTCAAGAAAATCCAGAAGTAACTTTCGTTCAAACACCTTATTTGAATGATCATCCTCGTGTAATTGATGCCTTCCAAAACCGTGTGAAAGAAATTATGCAGGGCGAATTACAAACGGGTGAAGAAACCCTAATGAACTCCTTCAAACGACGTCTTGCAGCAGGCGAAGTGGATGTTCACCATCACCACGCAGAATTTGTTGATCCGCAAGACGATACACAAGGCTTATCGGAATTCGATACAAAACACTTTACCAATTTGGTCCAAGCTTTAGATCATTCAGAAAAGCGTCACTCTGTTGTTCTTAAGCATCAGGATCACTCCCATTCTCAAGGGAATGGTCATTCACACGATCACTCTCATGGACACAGCCATTCGCACGATCATTCACATGGTCATAGCCATTCTCATGGACACTCACATGGCGTGTACAAACACATTGGTCATCCAATGGGTCCACGTACCATGATTGGCGAGGGGATCTGCTGCTGCTTTATGAGTCAGTTTACCGACGAAATTCTGGCAGAAGAGAAAGATAAAATCGAAGGTGACTGCACGAAAATGGCATTTGCTCATAGGTAGATAATATTTTCTAGCCAAAAAAAACCAGAGTGCATGCTCTGGTTTTTTTATGTTTTATAAAACGGGTTACTGAGCCGTTGCACTTTCTGTTTGTACTGTTTCTGTCTTAACCTCTGCTGGAGCTTTTGTCTCTACTTTCGCTTCTTCTGCTTTTAGGTTTTCTTGTTCTGCTGTTGCTTGTTTCGCTTTAGCTACCTTTTCTAACGCCGCTTTCTCTGCTGCTATTTTTTCTGATGATAGGTCCGCTAATGATTTTTTTGCATCAGCTAAGTTAGCGTTTAGGGTGTTAATTTTTTCTTTTAGAAGTTCGACGTAGGATTTTTGATCTTTCAGTTCTTTGCGTAGTTGCTGCTGTGCTTGAATAGACGCTTCTTGATCTTTTAGATTGGACTCGATGAATGCTACTAATACTTTTCCTTGGTCTTCGAAAGCTAAATCCCGACGATCTTCAGCATTAAGAGCATTGCTGATTTCAAGCAGTATGTTTTCGTAGATGATGGCATAGTCTTCATAATCTTTTTGTTGCAGTGCTTTAAGCTGTTTAACGGTTAGTGCTATTTGTTCAGCTCTGTTAATTGAAAACATTGCTGCTTCAGCTTGCAATTTGATTTTATCGATGGATCTTGGTTCTGCTGCAATAAATGCGGTTGCTGCCGTTAGTGATGCAGAAGCTTGAGATAAAGATTTTGGGGCATGTTGAGCTGTTCCCGCTTTGACGAGTCTGTCTAGTTCTTTTTTAGCGTCGGTAAGATAGATAGCTGTGACTGTTTTTATTTCTAGTGCTTGTTGTTTGGCTACTAACGTCGGTTGGGCGCTAATTGCAGCTTCAACTTTATCGTTTGAGACTTGGTCTACCAGTTTTTTAAGATCATTTTCTAGCTCTTTAACTGTGCTTGGGAAGTATTTTTGAGCATCAATTTTTTTAAGTTGTGTACGATATTCAAATGCTTCTGCTAACACCGATAGCGCTGCAGCTTTAATGTTAACTGCTTTTGTCATGTGTTCATTGAATTTGCTGATACCTTCTTCTGCAGCAGCAATGTTGGTTGTCGAACTAAAAAAGCCTGTGCTGCTATTTGCTTCTGAAGGATTAAATTCAAATTTTGCGTAGTACACTTTCGCTTCAGCTAATGCTTTGTTTGCATCTGTTACTTCTTCTGTAGCAAACCAATCTAGTTCTTCTTCTATGCCTTGCGCCATTTTCTTATTGGCAGCATCAATAGTTTGCTTGAGGTTGTTTATTTGAGTAATTGTCTCTGATTGTTTTGCATCGGCAGCTAGGTTTGAGGCAGAGTCTGGATTGGACGCACAACCAGCAAGAGTTAGTGTAATTACAGCGGTTATTGCTGCAAATTTTAGTTCCTTTTTCATTACGATGTTCCTTGGCTAGATTCTAAAGAGGGGGATCGAGAGCGTTAAGATATTGTAAGGATTTTATTTTAATTGTGTAAGTCTTGAGGGCTGGTATTTATTCTAATCAGGGTGCTTTTATTGAATGGGCTTTCTTAGATAAAAAATAACCCCGCAAATGCGAGGTTATTTCGAGTGATGGATCGCTAATCTTAATTAGCTATTAAAGTGTAAAAGGGCGGTCGCCGTTTTCGTCTTTAATACGAGTTGGAAGCCCCATCTCATTTAGCAAACCCAAGAAAGGTTTAGGATCAAGTTGCTCTACGTTGCGCATTTCCTTTGCATCCCAAGTACCATTGGCAACTAAAATTGCAGCAGCAACAGGAGGTACACCAGCAGTATAAGAAATTCCTTGGCTACCTACTTCGTTATAAGCTTCTTTATGGTCAGCTACGTTATAGATGAATACTTCTTTGTCTTTGCCGTCTTTTTTGCCTTTTACCACATCACCAATGCAAGTCTTACCTGTATAAGCAGGTGCAAGAGAAGATGGATCAGGAAGTACTGCTTTTACAACTTTAAGTGGAATAACTTCTAAGCCTTCGGCTGTCTTAACTGGCTGCTCAGATAGCAAGCCTAGATTTTTAAGAACGGTGAAAACGTTGATGTAATGCTCGCCAAATCCCATCCAAAAACGTACGTTTGGAACGTTTAGGTTTTGAGAAAGTGAATGCACTTCATCATGGCCTGTCATGTAAGTCGTTTGTGAGCCAACCACTGGAAGGTCATCTGTACGGCTAACTTCAAACATTTTGTTTTCTTGCCATGCGCTGTCTTGCCAAGAGTAAACACGTCCGGTGAATTCACGGAAGTTGATCTCAGGATCAAAGTTAGTGGCGAAGTATTTGCCATGGCTACCAGCGTTCACGTCGATGATGTCGATGGAGTCAACGGAGTCTAAATAGTCGTTATAAGCAAGCGCTGCATACGCGTTTACGACACCTGGATCAAAGCCCACACCTAGAATGGCGGTGATGCCTTTTTCTTTACAGGCATCGCGACGTTTCCACTCGTAGTTGGCGTACCAAGGTGGTGTTTCACAAATTTTGCTTGGATCTTCGTGGATGGCTGTATCTAAATAAGCCGCACCTGTTTCCATGCAAGCTTCAAGTACAGACATATTAACGAAAGCTGAACCTACGTTAATGACGATTTGTGATTCGGTTTCTTGAATCAATTTAATCGTTGCTGGCACGTCAAGAGCGTCTAGGGCGAATGCTTGAATGCGGCCCTCTACCTTCATGCTGCCTTTGTCGAGGACACTGGATACAATATCGTCGCATTTCGTAACGCTGCGCGAAGCAATTGCGATATTGCCCAGTGTGTCATTGTGTTGGGCGCATTTATGTGCCACAACACGTGCCACGCCTCCGCCGCCAATAATGAGTACATTTTTTTTCATGGTAGTGCTTACTCCAAAATATTAACCGAAGCAGAATTAAGACAGATTCTGCTCAAAATCGTTGTAACCGAATTCCCTTACAAGCTCGATGCTGCCATCCAATTGGCGTATGGCAATAGACGGCATTTTGACACCGTTAAACCAGTTCTTTTTAACCATGGTGTAACCAGCTGCGTCTTGGAAAGACAGGCGATCACCCACTTGTAGTGCTTTATCAAATTTAAATTCGCCGAAAATATCGCCTGCTAAACAGGATTTTCCGCAAATCATGTATTCATGTTCGCCATCACAAGGAGCCATCTTAGCGTTTTCACGGTAGATTAGTAGGTCCAGCATGTGAGCTTCAATAGAGCTATCAACAACGGCTAAGTTTTTGCCATTAAATAGTGTGTCTAATACTGTGACTTCTAGAGTGGTGCTTTTTGTAATGCTGGCCTCACCAGGTTCTAGGTAGACCTGAATGTCGTATTTTTGGGCAAAATCTTTTAGGCGTTGGCAGAACTTATCAATTGGGTAACCTTCTCCAGTAAAGTGAATGCCGCCACCAAGGCTGACCCATTTTACTTGTTGGATCAAATGGCCAAAACGTTCTTCGATAAGATTTAGCATCTCATCAAAGCGTTCAAAACTGTTGTTCTCACAGTTATTGTGGAACATAAAGCCAGATATATAGTTAATTACAGTTGCGATTTTTTCTGGATCCCACTCTCCAAGACGGCTAAAAGGTCGTGCTGGATCGGCAATCAAAAATTCAGAGGTGCTTACTTGAGGGTTAACACGCAAACCACGGGTCTTGTCTTTACTAGCTTCTTTAAAACGATTGAATTGACCAATGGAGTTGAAAATGATTTTGTCAGAGTGATCTAGTACTTCTGCGATTTCATCGTCGGAATAGGCCACGCTATAAGCATGCGTTTCGCCTTGAAACTTGGTTTTCCCTAATTTGACTTCGTATAGAGAAGAAGATGTGGTGCCATCCATGTAGTCTTGCATTAGGTCAAATACAGACCAAGTTGCAAAGCATTTTAGAGCTAACAGAGACTTGGCTCCAGACTGCTGGCGCACATAAGCGATCTTCTCTAAGTTCTTCAGAAGTGCTGCTTTATCAATAAGGTAATAAGGTGTCTTGATCATGGCAACCTGCCCGTTAGTCAAAACGGTGTATTCTAGTGCAAAGGAGGGGGCTTTTTCTAGCTCAATAAAGGTATTTTACAGGGCTTTTTATGACATTTTGACGACTTTTACTAGGATTTGTCCTATGCCCATCTTTCTGTTGCTCATATTTCACTATAGAAGATGAACCGATCGGTGATTTTTCCTTAGTATTGGAGATAAACTAGTTGGATTTTTAAGACATTTAATCATTCATGGGATGACCGTAATGAATAATAGGCCTCTTGAGTATTTCCCTCTATAATCCTGCGCTATAAATTATAGTCCAGAGGATCGGATCTTTTAGGATTGCGAGTATTGTATTGCAGTAATCGCGTATAGACAGTTGAAAGATTTTTAAAGTGTAGAAGGAACATCTTAGTATGTTGATTTTAGTGATGGGGTTGGTAATTTTCTTTTTTGTGCATTCGGTTCGTTTAGTCGCACCGAATTGGCGTGAAAAAAGTATGGCAATTCATGGTGAAATGCGTTGGAAGATGCGCTTTGGTATGATCACCTTGATTGCCGTTGGCCTGATTGTTATGGGGTATTCTCAAGCGCGCCTTGAACCTGTTTGGTTATGGTTTCCTCCAGTATGGACGCGGCACTTGGCAGGCCTATTAGTATTGGTTGCTCTTTTCTTTGTCGGTTCTGCTTTAGTGCCGAACACGACGATGAAAAAGAAAGTGGGTTACCCAATGATTATCGCTATTAAAATCTGGGCATTTGCTCATTTAATCAGCAACGGAAGCTTGGCTGATGTAATACTCTTCGGAAGCTTCTTGGTTTGGTCTATTGTTAGCTTTGCCGTTTATCGCCGTCGTGATAGAAAGGCAGGTGTAATACGTGATCAAGAAGCTGGTGTTCAGTTTGATTTAGCGGCTTTCACTTTTGCTATGGTGACTTGGTTTGCTATTGCTTTTTACCTACATCAGGCAATCATCGGCGTTTCACCGTTGGTTTAATGTTTTGTTAAAGAACACAGAAAGTTAAATTACAAAAGTTAAAGTACAAAAAAACGCCCTATCATGAAATGAACTTAATGATAGGGCGTTTTTATTGATGTCAGTGAATTAAGTTCTAAAGTGATTGATGTTTTTAGTCAGGTCATCAGCCAGTGATTTTAGTTCTTCAGCACGAGCGGCACTTTCAACCGCAAGCGTTACTAGCTCTTTAGAGCCTCGCTGAATATCAGTCGTGTTTTGATTTACCTCTTCGGTCACACTGGTTTGCTCTTCAGTTGCCGTCGCAATCTGTGCCGCGCGATCATTGATTGTTGCAACCGATTGTTGGATTTTGTCTAGGCTGTCTTTTGCCTGATTGACGTCTTCAACGCTATTGTTTGCTCTAGTATGACTTAATTGAATTTTGCCTACTGCGTCTTTAGTGATTTTTTGCAAAGACTCAATCATTTTTTGAATTTCTTCAATTGAACTATAAGTACGTTGTGAAAGTACTCTTACTTCGTCAGCAACCACTGCAAAGCCTCGGCCTTGTTCACCTGCCCGTGCAGCTTCGATTGCAGCGTTTAATGCTAATAAATTAGTTTGTTCTGCGATTCCCGAAATCGTCGTTAAGATGGTATTGATGCCATCAGCATTTTTGCTTAGATCGTTAATAACATTGGCAACCTCTTGAATATCAGTAGCTAGTGTTCTGATACTTTCTTGGCTTTTAAGTACTTGAGTTTGACCTATATTACCTGCAGCTACTGTCTCATCAGCATTTATTGCGGTATTGGTTGCGTTGTTAGCGATTTCTTGTGTTGCTTGCGACATTTGATGAATAGCAGTAGCAACCATAGAAATATTATGCTGCTGCTCTTCTAGTTTTAGCGAACTATTTTGTGAAGAGTCGTGAGCAATACTGGCTTGGCTTGCCAATTCGTGACCAATTTTTTTAAGATGAGAGACCGTTCCGTGTAGTAGTACGACAAACTTGTTAAAATTGTCGACCAAAACGGCTATTTCATCTTTAGAGCTTGCAGTTAATCGTTGTGTTAAGTCGCCTTCACCTTGGGCGATTTGCGCCATACTGTCAGACACCCGGCGCAAGTCTTTCAGTAAAAATCGGGTAACTTGAACTGCTATCAATACAGCAATCGAGAGCAAAATAAACACAGCAATAATAATATTAGTACCTAAGCTAACAAGGGGGGCATTTAGAACATTTTTGTCCATCATCAACCCTAAAGCCCAAGGGCTGCCTTTTATGTTGCTGGCATACATATCTATATCTTTGCCGTCTAATTTAAGCTCGGTAAAAATGGCTTGATTACGAACTTTTTTGAAAAAATCGCTGGTTAATACTGGAGACAAATCCATAGCATCTTTTAATATGTGTTTTGTGTTTGGGTGAGCGATGATTTTGCCATTTCCATCGAATAACACGCTATAACCATTACCTGCGACTTTCATCGCTAAAATACTATCTAAGACGCTGTCTAAAAAGACTAGACCACCGATAGCGCCAACAAACTTGCCATTAATCGTAATAGGTTCGACAAACGTCATAGAGAGTTGTTTGGTAGCCGCTGATATGTAAGGTGCTGTTACATAAGCACTGTTTTTAGCTTTGGCATCCATGTACCAGCTACGATTGCGAGGATCGTAATCTGCGCTATTTAGAGATGGATCATGGCGATACATGTCTCCATTTTCTAGACCCAAAAATGTCATACCAAACCCTAAGCTAGCTTGGGCTTGTTGTAAGATATTCTGGATATCTTTTTCATTTAGGTTAGGGCTTTCTTGTAAAGAAGTTTCTATCTTTTGTTTGATGGCTTGCATGGTGCCGATACGATCCCCAAACCAGCTATTTATATAAGTCGAAATAGCATTTGCTTGAGAGCCGGCTTCTGATTTTATACGGGCATCGCTATCTGATTTTAAGGCGTAAAGAGAAACGCCACCAACTCCGATAGCGACGATAATGGCCACAATTATGGACTGGAGGGTAATTTTAGTTTGTAACGAAAAGAGCATCCTTTTTCTCCTATGAAATATATTAGGTACACTAACTATCTTGTGTGCCGTATTTAAGTAAATTTAAAAGAATGAGCATTCTCTATTATTTAGAATAGGCTTGCTATGGGGATATAGTGACTTGATAGTTTTGATACTTTTGAATCTTTCTGTTATCGTCCGCGACCCTTTTCTATTAGCGATAACAGGTAAATATTAGATGATTTGTGGATTTGATTACGGAACATCAAATTGTGCATTAGGTATTGTGCAAGATTCGGCTGTGCGTTTGGTCGCTTTAGAAGGAGAACATGCTTTTTTACCGTCTACTTTATACGCTTTAGATCGAGACTTGATTACCGAAGCGGTCGGAAGAGGCCTTCAAGATATTCATTCAAGACAAGCCTTCGCAGAATTGCGTATGAATGCTTTAACACGGGCTAAGCGTGCGCGTTATGAAGAAGATATTGCAGATGAAGACCAAACGTTATTTTTTGGGCGCGCTGCGTTTGACGAATACTTTCAATGGCCTGAAGAAGGCTACTTCGTAAAATCGCCTAAGTCATTTCTAGGTGGCGCTGGACTGCGTTCCGAGCATATTCATTTCTTTGAAGACGTTGTGACTGTGATGATGCAGAACATCAAACAGCGCGCCGAAAAAAGCTTGGGTGCAGAAATTACTCATACCGTCATTGGTCGTCCTGTCAATTTTCAAGGTCTTGATGCAGAAGTCAGTAACCGTCAAGCGCTTGAGATCCTTACGACAGCAGGTAAACGTGCAGGTTTTAAAGAAATTGAGTTTCTGTATGAACCGATTGCTGCTGGTTTGGATTTTGAAGTGAAACTGGCTGAGAATAAAACCGTATTGGTTGTGGATATTGGTGGTGGTACCACCGACTGCGCGATGGTTCGTATGGGGCCTGACTACCTCAAAAAAGAAGACCGTCGTAGTGATTTTCTAGCTCACACTGGTGAACGAATTGGTGGTAATGATTTAGACATACAGATTGCAGGCAAACACTTTATGCCGTTATTTGGTATGGGTTCGCTACTTAAGACGGGGTTGCCAATGCCGACTCAACTGTATTGGAATGCAGTCACAACGAATGATGTGTCTGCCATCGCGACCTTTAATAGTATGGAAACAAAGAATCAAATAAATCAGCTACGTTTAGATGCTGCACAGCCAAAGTTGATTGAGCGCTTCTTGCGCATGCGAGAAGAAAAACATAACTATCATATCGTGCGTAGTGCAGAAGAGGCGAAAATAGCCTTATCTGATGCTCAGAGTTATCTTGCTTCATTGGATTATATTGAATCGGAGTTAACTGCTACTGTTACTCGTGAGGAACTGACGAAGTCAATTGCTTCACCTTTAGAAAAAATGCTGAACTTGATGACTGCTGCGATAGAGCAGGCAGGTGAGAAACCAGATTTGATCTATATGACAGGTGGTTCGGCAAAATCCCCGGTGATTCGTGAGGCTATTCAACAACGTATTGGTGATATTCCTGTTTTGGATGGCGACCACTTTGGCAGTGTGGCGGCAGGCTTAACGGTATGGTCTGAGCGTATCTTTAGATAAAGGTGGTTTTTTATCTTTTCAAACACTTTGATTTGATAAAAAGTTTGGTTTTTTATCCTGGGGATCTATCGAATTGATGTCGCTAGTAACTTTAGTTTTTCCATTATTGAGCAAAGATAATGCTGATATAATGTTTATCTACTAAACATTATTCACGGGGTATGCACTTGTTTAACGCTTTATTAATTCAAATAAGAGATCTTTTTGCGTGGAGTGATGTTAAGCGTCCCTGGCACCTGGCGGTCCTTGCTGCAGTCTGTGTTGGTATTCCTGCCTTGATTGGCGCGGCGACAGACCAATTCGCAGTGGCGACATTGTCTAGCTTAGGGGCAATGGTCATTTTGTATTTGCCTAAAACGCGTACTGCACATCGAATGGTGACGCTAGCCATGTGCTCATTTGGCTTTATGGTGTGTTTTACCATTGGTTCTCTGTCCAGTTTTAACTCTTACGTTGCAGCTTTTGCTCTTGGGGCGCTGTCCTTTGGCGCTATTGTTATTACTCGATATTATCGCTTACCGCCTCCAGGTAGCTTTTTCTTTATTCTCGTTTCCGCGTTGGCGATTTATTTACCTTTTGATTTAGGTAAATGGTCATCGAATATCGGCATGGTTGCTTTGGGTGGGATGCTATCTTGTGGTCTGGCGTTTATTTATAGCTTAATGACAGGCGCAAATGATTTACCAGCAACAAAAGTTGAAACAGACACTCAGGTGAATGCGATTATTTTAGAAGGCGCATTAGTGGCTTTCTTTATATCTTTCTCTTATTTATTGGCTGTGTTACTGGCTTTACCTAACGCACTTTGGGTACCTATTTCATGTGCGGCTATTTTACAAGGTGCCACTTATCGAATGATCTGGCACCGAAATGTTCATCGCATTGTTGGTACCGCAATTGGTATGGGTGTCGCTTGGTGTTTGTTTTCTTTGCAGCCGAATTATTGGGTTTTAGCGTTAAGCATGATCTTCTTTCAATTTGTCGTGGAATTATTGATCGTCAAAAACTACGGCGCAGCGGTGATTTTTATTACTCCGTTAACGGTCATTATGGCTGAGTTTACTAGCGCTAATATGAGTACTGCCGTTTTACTAGAGCATCGATTGGTCGATATTTCTATTGGTAGTGCTATTGGAATTATTGGCGGAACTATCTTTCATCGAACATCTTTGCTGAAGAATATTGAGTCGCGTATGAATGCTCGCAGTTCTTTATCTGGACGTAAACCTTCTTAAAACTTTTTCAGACTAACAAACCTAGATGAATGCCTTTCTTCTTTGTATGAAGGGTGTTCGTTAAGCGTTCAGTATTTCCATCGCTTTAGTTGCTTAAATTTAAGTTAAACCGTACGCTTCGAATCTCTGGTAATCGGTTATTAATCTTGCATTAAAATAATGAATACCAGTTCTTGTGAAGGTGCCCTAATGGGTGAAACGGGAAACAGGTGCGCTCTTTGTTAAGCAATCCCTGTACTGCCCCCGCAACGGTAAATAAGTGATGTATTTTTCTTACTCCCACTGTCCATTGATAGAAATATCTTTGAATGGGAAGGGACGAGAGTTTTAGAAATACAGATCTGCAAAACACTTATCAGTCCGGAGACCGGCCTTCATTAATTAGGACTTTTCTTGTCGGCAAGCTTTGTCATGCGAAAGTCCGTTAATTTGAATCATACGGGTGAGTATGAAGCATATTTTGGAGGCACATAGTGCATATTGAACCTGGCGTCGTTGACGGCGCAAAAATCGTTTTGAGTTACGCTACAGCGTTGGCCGCTTTTGGATTTTCTGCTAAAGCTTCTATCGACATGATAAAAAAAGACGGCTTTATGTCTTTAATCGGTCGTAGTACTTTGACCACACTTTTTGTTTTTGCCTTTTTTGAACTCTTGCCTCATCACGCCGTCGGAGTGTCTGAAGTGCATCTCATATTAGGTTCAACGCTGTTTCTAATCTTTGGCCCAGCCGCAGCTTCTGTTGGCTTGATATTAGGTTTGCTAACGCAAGGAGTCTTCTTTGCTCAGTTTGACCTGCCTCAATATGGCATGAACGTGACGACCTTATTGTTACCTCTGTTTGCCATGTCTGCTGTTGCCCGTCGTACGATTGTTGAGAATACGGCTTATGTCGATATTAGCTACAAGCAAGCATTGAAACTGTCCCTAACTTACCAAGGCGGTATTGTCGCTTGGGTGGCTTTTTGGGCGTTTTATGGACAAGGTTTCGGTGCCGAGAACGTAGCGGCTGTCGCGACGTTCGGTATGGCTTACCTTAGTGTTGTACTGATCGAGCCGATTCTAGATCTTGCCGTATTGGCTGGGGCGAAAAGCTTACATCGCTTTAAGAACTCGTCTTTGTTTGAAACGCGTTTGTTTAACTAAGTAGAAAGCACAGTTCCAAATGCCCGCTCTGTTTACCTATAGTAGAAACAGAGCGGGCATTTTTTTATTGTCGGCGTTTATATCGACCATGCTCGTTAACAAATTCCAAAAAAGCTCGGTTGGCTTTCGATAAGTAACTGTCTTTGCGCCAAGCAATACCAAGATCTAGCCAGATTGGTGGATCAAAAGAACGAGTGATGAGGTCATCGTCTTCTTCAATAACCATGGCGAGTAAAGTAGAGATGCCAAAGCCTTGCTGAGTGATGGATTTGATCAATGGAATCAAATTGGTTTCAAAACCAATTTTGGGCGTTTTTTTACAGGCTTTAGCCAGCTTATCGACGATACGGCGATGAAAGTAACCTTCTTTAAACATGACAAGCTCTTCATCGAAAAATGCCTCTGGTGAGATTTTTTCTAGTTGGCTGAAAGGGTGATCAGTTGCTATTGTGACGAGCATTTCTTCTCGGATCAGCGCTTGAGTTTCCAAACCATCGGGGAGCGTTTCAGCAACGATAACACTAAGATCTAATTCGCCATTTTCGAGCATTTTTTGCAGCTGCCAGGTTCCGCCTTCGATCACTTTGAGCATAATAGTGGGGTACTTATGACGAAATGCCATCAGAATGGGTGGAAAGTAATAGGAGCCCAGCATACTAGGAATTCCCACTCGTACTTCGCCTTGGCTCAAACCTTTTAGCTCGCTCATTTCTAATAAGGCATCATCGGTAGCTTGAATGATTTTTTCTGCATGTATCAGCAGCTTTTTGCCTTCGTCAGTTAGACCAATATTTCGATCTGCCCGATGGATTAAGGTTAGGCCCAAATCCGCTTCTAGTTTTTTGATTGCCATACTAACAGCGGGTTGAGCAACGCCAAGCTGCTGGGCTGCTTTGGTAAAGCTTTCTGTTTTTGCGATGGCAATGAAATAACGTAGCGGCTTAATGTCCATCAATAACCCTTATGGATTGGATAAAATGAATATATTTTATTGATAAAATGGCGAGGCGTATAGTATCGCAATAATATTTGTTTGATTTGTTTTTGATGTCTGTGGAGTTTTGCTGTGATAGAAGTAGGTAGTTCGGTATTTTGGCGAGGAACCTTGGCTCTAGTCATTGGCTCTTTTATGATTTTTGCCAATGTGTACGTGACGCAGCCTTTGTTACCCATGATCGCTAACGAGTTTTCTATTAGTCCACTGCAAGCTAGCGGTAGCTTTACTATTACAACTCTTACGTTGGGCATATCCTTGCTTTTCTACGGTCCAATTTCAGATGCCTTAGGTCGCAAAGGGATTATGGTGATGACCATGGTTGGTATTACTTTAACCACCTTTTGTTTGTCCCTAGTACAAAGTTACGAATCATTATTGGCATTGCGTGCCCTGCAAGGTTTTTTTCTAGCTGGGTTGCCTGCTATTGCCGTTGCTTATTTGGGCGACGAATATACACCAGAAGCTTTGATGGTTGCTGTTGGCTTGTACATCAGCGGAAACACGTTAGGCGGCATTGGTGGTCGTCTGATTGGTGGTTTTGTTGGTGAATGGCTAGGGCGTTCCGCAACCTTTGGGGTAATGAGTGTTATTAGTCTGATTTGTTTATTGGCTTTTTTCTTTCTATTACCAAAATCACAACATTTCGAAGCAAAACCGCTACGCGTTGGTCATATCTTGATGAACATGAAGAGCCATCTGCAGAATCGTCGCTTATTAACCAGTTATTTCATCGGTGGTTTTAGCTTCTTCATTTTTATCAACCAATACAGCTACGTGACCTTCGTTTTGGAAGCCGCACCTTATAACTTAACCGCTAAATATGTTGGCTTGCTTTTCCTTACCTACTTGTCAGGCACATTGGGTTCAGCTATTTCGGGCAAACTTGCCAAACGCTGGAGTCAGCCAAACATTATGGTACTAGGTACCTGTATTTTCATGTTTGGTTCTTTAGTCACTCTTGGTGATTCATTATTGGCGATCATAGTGGGCTTATTGATAAACAGCTTTGGCTTCTTTTTGTGTCATTCAACGACTAGTAGTTTTGTGAGCCGCAACGCCAAACACGCCAAAGCCAGCGCATCTTCCTTGTACCTAGTGTTTTATTATCTAGGCGCCAGTCTTGGCGGGTTTTATCTTGATCCTTTCTGGCAAGCGGATGGCTGGACCGGCGTCATCATGGGATCTTGGTTAGTATTGGGTGTCGTCGTATTGGCGGGAGTTAGCTTGATTCGAGGACAAAAAGCCGTGCAAGCGCAGAGCTATTGATTGCGTCGTTGATCTAATTGTTGAGCTGTACATAAGCTCAACAAAGGGCGTTGTTAACCTAATTCAACGCCTGCATTTTTAAGTCTTCGATACTCTGCCAATGCCACTTTATCTGCCTCAATATCTAGAGGATTGGAATTAAGTGAATGCCAACTCACTTCGTCTGCCTCTAGAGACAATATTTCACCTTCCCAACGATTAGCAACGTAATAGTGAATGAGTTGAAGCTCGCCTGTTGGATGATAAAGAGAGCACAAGTGAACATAAGACTTTGGGACAATATTTAGCTCTTCTTTTAGCTCTCGTAACAAAGCCTGTTCCTGTGTTTCCCCCAGCTCCATGTGACCGCCAGGAATAGCAATCAGACTTGGATCATACTCCTTGTCCTTGGCGCGTTTCTCTAACAACACCTGATCGTCTTTTAGCAATATAAAAGAGACACATTCATGAACTTGCATTTAGATAACTCCTATTATTTGTTAAGAACCCAGCGAAAAGCTGTCATAAATAGTCTATTAAAATTACCATACTCGTTATTACATAATCGAATGCTTCAAACAGAGTGAAATATGAACACTAAAATATACAAAGAAGTGCTTTTTTTAGCCAAAGAACTCATGACTTGTGCTAACAAAAAAGACCAAGCGGGCTTTGATGCTTATTATGCAGAATTGAAAGTCATCTGTGACGACAACGACGGCACAGACAAAGATCATCCAGTGCAGTGGGAAACCCTTGGTGACTTTACCGACGATTTAGAACAGGCGATTGTTATCTACGATAAAGCTTTAGAAAAAGCCGCGGCAATCAACTCAAAAGACTATCTATCCTCCATTGGCTTCGCTGCCGCTCAACTAAAAATAGAGCTTGGCGATAACGCTAGTGCCATTGAATACCTTGAACAAGCTAAAATTCACAGCAATAAAATCATTGATAAAGAGCTAAAAGCGGAAATCCACGACGTGCTATTTGATCTGAAAAAAGCTTAAAGAAACAAGAGAGAAAAGAGACAAAGAATGGAACGTCCTACCAAGGAACAGATCAGCGAATTACCCTTATATATTGGCCTTGGTCTTTCCGACATCTACATCGTTGAAAACGAACTTGATGCCGCACAAGCCATAAAAGAGCTAGAAAACGAGACTTCTATCGGATTCGATACCGAAAGCAAACCGATTTTCCAGAAAGGTCAAGTTAGCCCAGGCCCATCGCTCATCCAACTGGCGACAGAGTCAAAAGCGTTCCTATTCCCAACTCGATTTCCTTCGGCTGTCGCTGCGGCCAAGGAAATACTAACCAACTCGAAGATCAAAAAAATCGGCTTTGGTATAAAAGACGACAACAAAGAACTGCGTAACAAACTCAACATCGATATCACCAACACGCAAGATTTGTCTGTCACCTTAAAGCAACTCGCCGGAGAGAAAAACAGCATCGGCGCCCGCGCCGCCGTCGCCATGGTACTCGGAAAACGCCTTGGCAAAGGCGCCCAAAAATCCAACTGGGGCGCTTATCCACTGAAAGAAAACCAGATTCTTTATGCAGCTAATGATGCGCATTCGGCTATATGTGTGGAGAGGGCATTGGTTTCATCGAGGCCTTAGTCTCTTCCCCTTTTCAAGGGGAAGACGGAAGATGGGGTTATTGGTTCCATTCAAACGCTTTGTATTCCCGACCTTTATTTCCGCTCTGCTGAGCGGGTAACTTTTTGCAAGCGCCCAAAAAGTAACCAAAAATTCGCTTTAAGATCTTTAATGCCTGATTTTCTTCATAAGTGCATGATTGCTACCTACGCTCGTTATATCGTAAGGCATAGATTGTTTATTTGGTGGGAGATAGATTGTCAAACAATGACTCTGAAACTCCATAAAGTCGCGCAACTTCGTTGCGTCGAACTGAGTTCATCAGTGATGCTGGTTTTTCGTAGGGCGTCATGAGCGAAGCGTGATGCGTCGTTAGGCATTATGGTCAGACAAACATGTTTAATTATTATCTGGGCTTAATTGTTCTTTCGGGAGGGGATGTGGTTGATGCGTGTTGCTGCATTTGTGGCGATTTGCTACAGTTCTTGTATGACACTTAGGAGATTTTATTATGTCTACAGCAAGTATTCGACTTGACCAAGAGCTGGTTGATAAAGCGGCCATCATGGCGAAAGCCTTAAACCGAACAACACCTAAGCAAATTGAGCACTGGGCGAAAATCGGTGAAATGATGGAAGATAATCCTGATTTACCTTATGAATTTGTAAAACAAGCCATCATTGCCAAAGCGGAAAAAGAAGCCGGAAAACTTGAGGCTTATAGCTTTGGCTAACATTACTCAAGTTCTTCAAACAACTACCTTTAAAAAAGCGGTAAAAAAACTGCATAAAAACCAAAAAGTGGATCTAGATAACGCGATCAGAGAATTGATTAAAGATCCGCTTCTAGGGCAACAAAAGAAAGGCGATTTATCCTTCCTTCGTGTCTATAAATTTAACATGGTGAAACAACTTACATTACTTGGCTACAGCTACGAAGATGGCACCCTTACACTCGAACTCATGGCGTTAGGTAGTCATGAAAATTTTTATCGTGATGTGAGAAATATTGTTTGAGAAGCTATGAAATGAAGACATAGATTGTTTCGGATGGTGCTAAAAAGGGGGAGATTGATACTGAAATTCCATAGATTGGCGAAATCGGCTCACTAACATAAAACCCGTGAACAGATTTTGTTGGATGGAGAACAAAAACGTAGGGCGTCATGAGCGAAGCGTGATGCGCCGTTGAGCATTATGGTCAGACAAATATGTTTAATTTTTATCTGAGCTTAATTGTCACTAACATGTTTAATTTTCATCTGGCCCTAATTGTTTTAATTGTTATTTCCACAAAATTTTCCTAAAAACATAACGCCGCAATAAAGGTGAGCGGTAGTGAGTCAAGCCTGCGCCTTTTGCTGGCGATTTTTTATTACCTTGTTAACCATTTTGATTGCCACGACGCATGTTGAACAGCATTTTTTCATTCACTTTGACGCGTGTTTGAAGCTGTTTCACTGACAGTTTTATCTTCCGTATAGTATCGATGGAAAAGTTGTACTCCCACTCATTAATCCAGCCGTTTCTATATGCATGGATTATAGCTTCGGCATTGAGTGATTTCTCATTATCTTTACGCACACGCTTAACAGCTTGGAATATTTTATCCGAAGGCAGTCCTATGAACTTTTTAACGCAGCAGTTTCCAAGCGTAGCTTGGTTATGATTATGATTGTTTTGTAATATACATATTTCAATGATTGGGAAGTGGCCACACAAACAGCGTTCAGGCTCATCTGCCTCATATATTTGTGCCAACGACCATTCGAGCTTCGCGGCATCCCAAACCTTGGATACTGAAAGATCTATGATTTCTTTCATAAGCTTATACTCGGACATATCTCTCCCAGATGGTTAACGATTAAACTCAGCGACTGCGCGTTAGCGCAGTCGGCTTGAGTGCTTTGTTATGCATTTAGCTCTTTTGCCAATTACATAAGAAATTGCTTTTCTTTCTTTTTACTATAAGACCATGTAAAGCCAACAGTTTTGAATAAATTATCTTTCACATTAAAAAAGTCAAAGCGGTCAAAATATATTATGCTAGAAAGATCATTTGTCATGTTTTCAGATGAAGTAGATAATATTGTTTTATCTCGATCATAATAATAATTCCACCATTCATTTGGATCAGTATAGATTTTTTCAAAAAGATGGGTAAAAGTCTCAATCCTGTTAACAAGATGAGCTCGATTAATCCTCATTCGAGGGATTCGATCAAAATCGTTCTCAGAAAACACTTTAAATGCCTTTTCCGTGATACCTATAACTCTCCAAGGGTTATCTGACTCGGCTAATAGTTCAGTAATTAATCGTGCTTTTCTTTTTGTTGGAATCTTCATTTTTGAGATAAGTAAGTAGTCATGATGAAGATCTATGATTGAAAACATGTTCTCTCTGCTTATTTCAGGTTAACGCTGCAAGAAATATTGCGGTTGTGTCGAATGGGGCTTCTGAACGTTCGCAACATGCACGTCTCGCACGAGACGCTATGATTGCGATTGTTGGTTTTGCTTTGCATGCTTTTCATTATGTACTATAAATCTCGCTCTATCATAGAGTTCATCGTAAGTAACTAGTTCTACATTTCTTGAGTCTCTACGAAACAATTCTAACGTTTTTTCTTTAATCCGCTTAATTCCGGTAGAGTCATCTTTTATTTCTGACCAAGATCCCAATATCAATATGGTTTTAGAGTCATAAGCTTTTTGCTTAATTTCTTCATAGTCATCACCTATAAGCTCTTTGGTAGTTTCAATTTTAATTTGACCACTAGCTTTTTGCTCTAGAATTTGTGAGTAGGCATCGATAAGGTTATTTGATAAACTCCAACAATTAGACCTGTTTTTTGACTTATTGAATAAGTTCGTAGTCGGTAGTTTCAACTCCACAAAAGTAGTAAATCTCCTATCACCCAATAGAAAGTCTGATATAACTTCATCTTTACCTGCAGCATTTGACGTTGAAGCATGAAATTCTTTTTGAAGGATTCCTTGAAATCGATAATCTAGGCCGTAACCAAATATCCATTCATTGGAACTGAAAAAATGCTGCCAAGCTGTTTCATCTTTAGTGTTTGGTGTATCTATTTGCTCTTTATATGCTGACAAGCCATCTTTATATAATAACGACTCAAACACCTCTAATTGGTGCTTTCTGTAACCGGTATTAACAAGATCTTGATTTGTAATTAGACCTTTATCTAATAGATCGTAAACCAAGTCTCCCCCATCTTCACCACTAAGCAAAGTGGCGACTTTTGCTTTGGTTTCCGAATCTAAAATGCTTAATTCGTCATCGGCTAATGATATTCGGCGTTTAGTAATATCTTTGAAGTCCAGCTCCTGTATGAACTCTAAGAAACAAGTAAGTTGTTCCAAGTTAAACTTAGATAACTTCACGCGTTCTTTTTCTTTACCAGAGACCACTTTAATAATTTCAAATCCTTCAATATTGTCTTTATCTTTAAGATAGATAACCTTGAAAGAAGTTCTTGCTGCTAATTTTACATGAGTTTCATTTTGGTCTGAAAAAATAACTTGAAAAAAACGACCTCCACCAAAATCATGGGTTATACAAATGTTCTAACCTAGAGTTTAAAATGACATCCTCATCAGTCAATGGTGGTAGTGTGAAATCATCCATATTGACTCCGTTTTTATGAAAAAAATTTAATGAACTAATATTTTTATCGCAAGTGCGAATTGAGCTAATTTCAAAGCTTCTGAAGAAGAAATTAAATCCTGAAAAAATGAGCATGCGCGTTTACGCATTTATCTCCAGCATATTATTTCGTCTTCCGATATGCTTATTCATTGATATTAGGAGACTTTTTAATTTGCTGCCAGTACAAATACGCAAAACACGACTATTCAAAACTGGCAAACCGAGCCAAAATTTGGCAACCGTAAAAATAAACTGCATATACACCCATAAATTGCTTTTTAAAATTCAGTCAAAAAAAGGTAGTTTCTTATCCTAGCCCATAAGAGATTGATTCCCGCCTTCGCGGGAAGGACTTATCTACGCAGGGGTTTTTAGTGGAAACAATGAAAGCTTCGCTTTCAGCGGCACATTACGCTGCGCTTATGATGCCCTACGAAAGAGCTGCATCACAGATGAAGTCAGTTCTACGCAATCCTGATTGCGCGACCCTATGGAGTTGCAGGGGCAGTTAAAAATACTCTTCCTTAAGCCTGTAAAAACAATCTATGCCTTACGATAAAAAATCGTCTTGCCAAACTTAATAATAAACAAAGTGAATCAGAAGTTTGGGCGACAGCCCGACAAAAGATTTTTTGGTTACTTTTGCATCGATTGGCAAAAATAACACGCCCAGCAGGGCGGAATAAAGGTTGGGAATACAAAGTGTTTGAATGGAACGTCAATTCCGCGTCGGGCTGAAGCCGCGACCTACTTCACAATGAAAGCTTCGCTTTCAGCGGCACATTACGCTTCGCTCATGGTGCCCTACGCCCCCCAGTTTCCATTATGAAGTCAGTTCGACGCGACGAAGTTGCGCGACTTTATGGAGTTTCAGAGTCATTGTTTGACGAGCTATCTCCCACCGAATAAACAATCTATGCCTTACGATAAAAATCGTCTTG